>NZ_VSKN01000027.1:0-27007 GCF_008086185.1 Bizionia gelidisalsuginis | reverse complement strand
CGAGGAATCTTTTAATGCAAAAATCAAAGAGTTCAGGTCGATGTTTAGAGGCGTAAGAGATGTTAAGTTTTTCTTGTTTAGACTTACTAAATTATATGCCTAATTTATGTCACTCCCCAAAAATATTACTTGATCCGTTTAGAGGCGTAAGAGATGTTAAGTTTTTCTTGTTTAGACTTACTAAATTATATGCCTAATTTATGTCACTCCCCAAAAATATTCCTTGATACGTGTTCTGTGCAACTTTAGAGGTGCTAGAAACGTAGGATTTTTCCTTTTCAGGCTGACCACTATTTTTGCTTAATCCTAAAATCCCACAACTTTTGGACTTGATCCAAGTTGATCCCTGAAGCACTACCCAAGCCTGAATAAACACTTGACTTTACTCCATAAAAAAAGCCACTATTTCTAGTGGCTTATCTAAACTTGCTCCTCCTCTTAGGCTCGAACTAAGGACCCTCTGATTAACAGTCAGATGCTCTAACCAACTGAGCTAAGGAGGAGTGTTTTCGCTGTTGCGAGTGCAAATATAGTATGTTTTTTAACTTCTACAAAGCTTTTTGAAAAAAATTTAATTAAATATTGCTTTAAAGACATCATTTCCGTTGGCAAATAGCACCAATGCTATTAAAATGAAGAATCCAACTGTTTGTGCATACTCCATAAATTTGTCACTTGGCTTCTTTCCAGAGATCATTTCGTATAGCAAAAACATTACGTGTCCACCATCTAAAGCCGGAATTGGCAATAAGTTTAAAACCCCTAACATAATCGATAGAAACGCTGTAATGCCCCAAAAGTATTCCCAGCTCCACGTAGAAGGGAAAATGTCGAAAATAGCTTTAAAACCACCAACACCCTTGTAGGCACCTGTACTCGGACTAAATATTAATTTTAACTGACCAAAATAGCCTGTAATTTGATCAGTGAATTTAGCATATCCAACACCAAAGCTTTCACCAAAAGTATATTCCTTTCTAACGATATCAAAATACCCTAATTCTGCAAATAAGGTAGGGAATGATCCTGCAATAACTCCAAAACGACCTTCATCGTCAATTTGAAGCGTTTTCGTTATCGTTTCTTTATCTCTTAAGACTTCTACGGTTACCGTTTCTCCTTTAACCGTTTTTAATTTAGAGACCACTTGATCTGAGTATCGCAACTTATCCCCATTTACAGATAAAATAATATCCTTAGGTTTTAAACCCGCTTTACTATTCTGCGATGAATCGGGAACGTTACCAATCATAAAAGGAATTCGTCGCTCAAAAAGGCGTCTGTCTTGACTTGTCGATAGCTGACCTAAAAAGTCTACAGGTAAAGCTATTGTTTGTTCAGCACCATCACGTTTAATAGTTACAGTTTCGGCTCCAATAATATTGGTTCTAACATCTGATACGTTTACAATTTCAGCAGTACCCACCATCACAATATCATCACCGGTTTGAAACCCTAAATCGGTTAACAACGGATTATCAATTAAATAACCATCCTTTATGCTATCTGCAGAAATATCGGTATCTCCGTATGCAAACGCCGCAACAATGTAAATGATTAGCGCCAGTAAAAAGTTTACAAAAACACCTCCCAACATAATTATTAATCGTTGCCAAGAGGGCTTAGAACGAAACTCCCAAGGTTCTGGCGGTTTTTCCATCTGTTCCTTATCCATACTCTCATCGATCATTCCAGAAATTTTAACGTAACCTCCTAATGGCAACCAACCAATACCATAAACGGTATCGCCAATTTTTTTCTTGAAAAGTGAAAATTTCACATCAAAAAACAGATAGAATTTTTCAACTCTCGTCTTAAATAATTTCGCTGGGATAAAGTGGCCTAACTCGTGAAGCACGATTAATAGTGAAAGACTTAGTAAAAACTGACTTATTTTTATAACAAATTCCATGTATTCTTATATATTCATTTTTATAACGCCCAAAAGTAAGTATTTAGGCTTAGTTTAAAAAGCGATTATTGCTTTGCTTTACCAAATAGCAATATATAAGCCAAAAACCCATGAAGACTCTCTTTTTCATTGTATTTTTGTACTTCACTTTCAGAACGTTTTAAAATGTTAGATTTTTTTAAGGGCTATAAAAAGTTCGCCATCGGTTTCGGAATATTATGCGCGGTTATCATTGCTATTATTTATTCTGTTTTAAATGTCGAAAAACCGCTACCTATTTACCAACCCAGTCAAGTCGATACAACCCTTGTAGATAGCACTATTCAGTACGTTAAAAAATACCATAAAATTGCCGATTTTAGTCTCACGAACCAAAACGGAAAAACAATTACTCAAAACGATTATAAAGATAAAATTTACGTTGCCGATTTCTTTTTCACTACGTGCCAGACGATTTGTCCGATTATGACAGATCATATGCTAACGATACAGAAAGAAATTATTACCGACGATGAGGTTAAGTTATTATCGCACTCTGTTACCCCTGTTATTGACAGCGTTGCACAATTAAAAAAGTACGCACTACAAAAAGGGGTTAATGATAAAAAATGGAACCTAGTTACCGGAGATAAAAAGCAAATTTACGAACTGGCTAGAAAAAGCTACTTAGCCGTAAAAAGCGATGGTAATGGCGATAAGTACGATATGATTCATACCGAAAACTTTATGCTTATCGATAAAAAACGTCAAATTCGCGGCTTCTATGATGGTACCAACCCGGAAGCCATTTCTGAACTTTTAAATGATATAAAAACGTTAAAAAAAGAATATAAATAGCAGTTTTTAAGCTACAATTTTTTTTAGTGTCCTTTTTTCACTTACTTTTGCTTCTTTAAAATCAATCTAAATAAGCTTGCAACTAACAATAGCACATCTTAAACGCGGAGAAAAAGCGATAATAGTCGATGTCTCATCGGTTCACATTCCATTAAAATTACTGGAAATGGGCTGTTTACCTGGCAACGATGTTATGCTTGTGCAAGTTGCGCCTTTTGCAGACCCCATGTATTTAAATATTAATGGCAGTCATTTAGCAATTAGAAAAGAGACTGCTCTGCATATATTAATTGAAAAAATAGGTTAATGAGTAAGCAGATCAATGTCGCTTTAATAGGCAATCCCAATACCGGTAAAACCTCTGTGTTTAATGCTTTAACAGGTTTAAACCAGAAAGTTGGGAATTATCCAGGTATTACCGTCGAAAAAAAAGAAGGAATCTGCAAGCTACCGCGTGGGCTTAAAGCTCATATTATCGATTTACCCGGTACTTACAGTTTAAACGCGTCCTCTTTAGATGAAAACGTCGTTATAGAACTGCTTTTAAATAAAAACGATAAAGATTTCCCCGATGTTGCTGTTGTGGTGAGTGATGTCGAAAATTTAAAACGAAACCTTCTTCTTTTTACGCAAATTAAAGATTTAGAAATCCCGTCGCTATTGGTCATTAATATGGCCGATAGAATGAAATATAAAGGTATTTCGTTAGATATCGATTATTTAGAAAAACAACTCAACACAAAAATCGCCCTCGTTAGTACGCGAAAAAAACAAGGGATAGATAATTTAAAGCAATTAATAATTAATTATAAAGACCTCTCTACTGAATGCTGTTTAAACGCTTCGGAAATTGATGTCGATTATTTTAATAAACTGCGTAAAGCGTTTCCTAATCAACTACTTTATAAATTGTGGCTGGTAATTACGCAAGATGTAAACTTCGGAAAAACTACTAGACAAGAAATTGAAGCCATTAATGGTTTTAAAACAAAATCTGAAGGTGACCTAAAACGCCTCCAACAAAAAGAGACGATTAAACGGTATCAGTTTATAAATAACGTCTTAAAAAAAGGACAAGATATAGATGTTTCTCAGGCTAAAGATTTACGTTATCGTTTAGACCGCATATTGACGCACAAAGTTTGGGGTTACGTTATATTTATGTTTATTCTATTAACTATTTTTCAAGCTATTTACGATTGGTCGAGCGTGCCTATGGACTTTATCGATAGCGCGTTTGCTTCATTAAGCGAGTGGATAAAAAACTCACTTCCTGGAGGCGCACTTACCAATTTAATAGCCGAAGGTATTATTCCTGGCTTAGGCGGTATTGTTATCTTTATTCCGCAAATAGCCTTTCTATTTTTATTTATCGCCATTCTAGAAGAAAGCGGCTATATGAGCCGGGTGGTATTTTTAATGGATAGAATAATGAGACGTTTTGGTCTTAGCGGCAAGAGTGTTGTCCCGTTAATATCAGGAACCGCTTGTGCTATTCCTGCAATAATGGCAACTAGAAATATTGAAAACTGGAAAGAACGCCTAATTACTATTTTAGTCACCCCGTTTACAACGTGTTCGGCACGTTTACCAGTCTACCTCATTATTATATCGTTAGTCATTCCTGAAGGACGTATTTTAGGCTTAAGTTATCAGGCACTAACACTTATGCTACTCTATCTTATAGGATTTACGGCCGCAATTGTTTCTGCCTATATCTTAGATAAAATATTAAAAATTAAGAGTAAAACCTTCTTTGTAGTGGAGATGCCAAACTACAAACTCCCTTTACTTAAAAACGTTGCATTAACGGTTGTCGAAAAAACAAAATCTTTTATTTTTGGAGCCGGTAAAATTATTTTAGCCATCTCTATTGTATTGTGGTTCTTAGCCTCTTATGGCCCTGGTAAAGAATTTAATAATGCAGAGGAAATAATGACCAAAGAATACGCTTCTCAAGACTTAACCGAAGACGAATTCCAACAAAAAATCGGGTCTTATAAATTAGAACATTCTTTTATTGGTATAACAGGTCGCGCCATAGAACCTGCTATTAGACCTCTAGGTTACGACTGGAAAATTGGTATCGCCTTAATAAGTTCGTTTGCTGCCCGTGAGGTCTTTGTGGGCACCCTCGCTACTATCTATAGCGTTGGTAACGACGATGAAGATACTATAAAAAACAGAATGGCTGGTGAAGTGAACCCAATTCTGGGTGGTCCTTTATTTAATTTCGCCTCTGGTGTTTCTCTACTTCTATTTTATGCCTTTGCGATGCAATGTATGGGTACTTTGGCCGTGGTAAAACGTGAAACCAACAGTTGGAAGTGGCCAATACTACAATTGGTAGTAATGACGGGGTTTGCTTACGTTGTTGCTTTAATTGCCTACCAATTACTGAAATGATTTTGTAATACGTACGACTAAGCAGTCGTAGAGTAAACTAAATACTTTTATGAACGCACTAATTCAAAACATACTCGCTTTTAGCATTCTAGCTTTAGCACTTGCTTTTTTAATTAAGAAGTTTTTCTGGAAAAAGAAATCGAAAAAAGCGTGTGGCACAGATGAATGTGGTGGTTGTCATTAAGAACTTAATGTGAACCATTTAAATAAGTCAGTTAAACTTAATTATTTCACTCAATCTTAAACTCGACTCTTCTATTTCTATTACGACCTTCCTGTGTGTCGTTATTAATGATCGGCATAGAATTACCGTATCCAATAGAATGGATTCTCTCTTTACTCAATCTTAAAAATTCAGCAACTGAATATGCTCTTTTTACTGAAAGGTCTTGATTGAAAACAGCAGTTCCAACAGTATCAGTATGGCCAGAAATTATAATTTTAGTCTCATCATTTTCATTTAGATACTGATAAACTCCGGCTATTTCCGATTTGGCCATATCCGACAATTCGAAACTATTGAAATCGAAAACAACATTTTTAAATACGTAATCTTTGTTTAAATCTAATTCTAGGGGCTTTTAGTCACTTTTTCTAATAGTTCTTTACTCTTAGCTGCGTTCACTACACCCACTGCTTTCCTTTCAATGGTGATGAAATCAATATAATAATAAGACATATCAAATTTACTCTTATCGACTACGAGGCGTTTATCCGTTTTTGAATTCTTTTTAAAATTTCCAATAATAACAAACGTCTCATAACCCTTGGCATAAAAATCTTTTCAAGTCGAACCCAGTCCGTTTTATTATCGTAATACGCGCTACTATCAAAATTATGAATTGAATAATCTGCAACACCCATCTTCTTTAATAATTTTTTAGAAAGCCCCGTAAAAACAGCGACTTTGAGTTGTTCTGCAGACATAAGAAAACCAATATCTTTAATAACAAAATCGGAATTTTCAGCCAAGTTAATATAAATGGACACTGTATACTCCACACCTGGTTCTAAAGCACGCATTAGCTCGCCTTGTATGTATACGCGATGTCGTCATCAGTATACAAATAAAAACCTGCATATTTGTTACCAAATAGTGTTTCCTGAAATCCGTTCTAGTTATAAGGAATGCCCGTTTCTCTTTCAGAACACGAGTTAAATAAATCTGTAGAGCCATAAGTTGGAGAAGACCAAAAGGAAACATTCGCATCAAAATTTCCAACCAATTCTGTACATCTCCTCGCCTCTTCAAAACTAGGGTTCAACACTAAATTCTGAGAAGAGACCGTTATTGAAAAAACCAAGAAAAAAGACCTTAAATTAGGCATACTTTCCCTATTGTCCTAGCATTTCTTAACTCTTGTAAAGCCAGAGGTTAATATGCCTCAACGTCCAAAAGCAAAACATAATCTGAAGCGTTTACCTCAACCCCATATTCGGGATATGGCAAAACGTTCATCGCTTGTATCGTAAGGGATTCATCTTTAAAAATGATATCGGTTTCATGACCCGTTGGGTTTCTTTTAAAACCAATGGTTATTGTTTTTGCCTCTGCTTTATTACCACCGTGTTGCACGTCAACTAAAAGAACAACTTCACCAGCCCAAATACAATTCACGTTTTTAGGACAACGCGAATCAGAAACCACACTAACAAATTTTATAGTAACCCCTTTTAAAGTTGCTGTTTTTTGTATGGGGAGTTTTGTAATTATAACAGGTGCTTTTACAGTAGTATCGTTACTATCCTGAGCAAAAAGCGTAACTGAAAATAAAAGCGCAATAACAAAAAGTAATGATTTCATAGCGGTATGTATTTTAAACTTCTTTTAAAAATAAATTTTTAGCAACGTTTTGCGACACTACCATTTCGGTCGCATTAAATTTTATTTTTACAGAATTATCAAAAGGTTCTTTATGGAGGACTTCAATAATGGTGCCCAACCCAATTTTGTTACTATCTAAGTATTTTAAAAAATGAGACGACGTATCTTTTACGCCCACACAGGTATAAATGTGACTGATTTCAGATTGAGATAACGCTATTTTATCAATGTTTTTAAAATTTCCATTTTTATCAGGAATCGGATCGCCGTGCGGATCATACGAGGGGAATTCTAAAAAAGCATCCAACTCGTTAATCAATTTCTCAGAACGAATATGTTCCAAATGTTCGGCCACCTCGTGCACTTCATCCCATGTAAAATTAAGTTTTTCAACTAAAAACACTTCCCATAATCGATGCTTTCTAACAATATTTACGGCAATGTGTTTCCCTTTCTCGGTTAATACAACACCTTGATATTTTTTATAGTTAAGATATTCTTTCTCCGAGAGTTTTTTAACCATATCGGTAACAGACGATGCCTTTGTCGCTAGTGCTTCGGCTATAGCATTGGTGTTTACCATTGCCTTGCCATATTTACCCAAATGATAAATAGCTTTAATATAGTTTTCTTCTGTTAATGTAATCATAGATAGCGTGTGATTTACAAATATACACATATAAAAATCTAAATATAAATTTAGACTAATCTAAATATTAGTTTACATTTGCAGAAAATAATTTTAATATGAGACTAATTTACACGTTGCTATTCACTTTTATATCTTTGGGGTCACAGGCACAAGAATTTTATAAAATTAGTGGCAAAATTTCTTCAGAAAATCAACCCCTAATTTTTGCAAATGCTTATTTGGAAGGCACAAATAAAGGAAGTACAACAAACGAGAATGGCGCTTTTAGTTTAACAGGAATACCTTCAGGCACCTACACCCTAGTAGCGTCGTTTGTGGGCTACAGAACAGAAAGAAAACACATAAAAATCACAACTAACGATGTGACTATCACTTTCGATTTAATTAAAAAAAACGATTTAGACGAAGTTGTGGTTACAGGAACACGCACAGAGAAGCGCAAAACCGACTCCCCAGTAATTGTTAATTTAATTAATAGTAAAACCTTAGAGCAAGTAAGCGCTACCGATCTTTCTGAAGGTCTGCGTTTTCAACCAGGACTACGTGTAGAAACCGACTGCCAGACGTGTAACTATACACAAATTAGAATGAATGGTTTACAGGGTGGCTACTCGCAAATATTAATCAATGGACGTTCTATTTTTAGTCCGTTAACTGGACTTTACGGATTAGAGCAAATCCCCGTGAATATGATAGAGCGTATAGAAGTCGTCCGTGGTGGTGTATCTGCGCTTTATGGCTCTAGCGCTATTGGCGGTACCGTAAACGTTATCACCAAAATCCCTAAATCTAATGACTACAGTGTAAATTACAACTACGAAAGTATAGACGGTGATGCTACCCAAAGTCTCATAACCGGTAACGCTACCGTTGTCAGTGAGGATTATAATGCTGGAGCGAACTTCTTTGTAAGTAACAGAAAACGTACAGCGTATGATGCAAACGGTGATAATTTTTCAGAATTACCAGAATTAAGAGGAAACTCTTTTGGTATGAATGCCTTTTATTTACCAACCGAAAACTCAAAACTAGAAGTGAGTTTAAGTAGTCTTTTCGAACACCGTTACGGCGGAGAAATAGTAGATAAACCTGCCTATTTAGCAAATCAATCTGAAGAACGCGACCACCACATTTTAATGGCGAGTTTAGATTATCAAATTAATTTTAACGCCGATAAAAGCGCCTTAATAGTCTATTATGGCGGACAAAAAACCGATCGCGACCATTACACAGGAATTATTCCCAATGATGAGATAGAACAACAGGCATTTTACGCCAATCCTCCTTATGGAATTTCGGAGGTGTTAACACACCAAGGTGGCACGCAATACAATCAACGTTTTAATGAGTTTCTAGGCGGAAGCACCGTGTTTACGGGTGGATTAGAATATGTTTACGACACTGTTTTCGACGAGATAAATGCCTACAATTATTTAATAGACCAAACCACAAGAAACGTTGGAGCCTTTGTACAAAACGACTGGAATGTTACCGAAAACCTTAATTTCTTATCTGGTTTTAGGCTGGATAAGCACAATTTAGTAGACCACACTGTATTTAGTCCGCGATTATCTCTGCTTTACAAATTAAAAGAAACGACACAATTTCGATTAGGCTGGGGAACGGGGTTTCGCGCACCGCAAGCATTTGATACCGATTTACATATTGCTTTCGCAGGTGGTGGAATTTCACGAATTAGTTTAGATCAAGATTTATTTGAAGAACGTTCAAACAGTTTTACAGCCTCAGTAAATTACGATAAAGCGACCGAGCATTTAATTGCTGGTTTTACCGTTGAAGGATTTTACACAAACCTAAAGGATGCTTTCTATTTAGCACCCATAGGATCGGATAGCTTTGGTGATCGTTATGAAAAAAGAAACGGTAGTGGGGCAACAGTAAAAGGAATAACTTTAGAAGCTCGCGCCAATTTCGACTACCTTTTTGAAGTCGAAGCAGGGTTTACATTACAATCTAGCGCATTTAGCGATGCCGTAGAAAACAGCGAAGGCTTAGAAGCTAAAAAAGAGTTTTTAAGAACGCCTAATGATTACGGTTATGCCACTTTTACTTACACCCCAACTAAGACATTTAACGCTAGTGCGAACTTAGTATATACTGGTGCTATGGATATTATACACGTTGCAGGAGAAAACACAGGTCAAACTATTGACGAATACTACAAAACGCCTACGTTCACAGAATTAAGTTTACGTGCTGGTTACACATTTAATTTAGATAAAGTTAGCACGAGTTTAGAGCTTTATGGCGGTGTTAAAAATGTTACTAATAGTTATCAAGACGACTTCGATTTAGGAAAAAATCGAGACAGCAATTATGTCTACGGTCCCGGAGCGCCACGCTCCGTTTTTGCGGGAATTAAAATTAAATCGCTGTAGTTTGAAATATACACTTTTGGTTACTATATATATTTCACTATTAGTAACAGCCAATACGGCCTTTTCCCAAACGGAAGAGGCTGTTAATTGGTTAAGCTTCGAACAGCTTAATACAGCACTTCAAGAAGCGCCTAAAAAGGTGTTTATCGATTTTTATGCCGATTGGTGCACGCCGTGCCTAAAGATGCAAAAAGAGGTGTTTACTAATAAAGCTATCGTTAAAGAAATCAACAAAAATTATTATGCAGTTAAAATGAATGTAGAAACCACCGATACAATACATTTCGGAAACCAAGTATTTTTTAACACACGCGCCAAACGTCGCAATCCCATCCATCAAATACCGTTGTTAATGGCGCAGCAAAAAGACAGGCAATTTTCGCTTCCTGCGCTGGTGTTTTTAGATGAAAAATTTAAAGCTCAGGCACGGTATTTCCAATTCCTAAGTACTACGCAGCTTTTAACCATTATTTCGGAATTATAATCCAATTACTATAAAGTAATCAGGTTAAGTTATATAGATAATATCTTTCATTTTTTAGTACCTTCGTAATAATTATTTAGACCAATGAAAAAAATTATAATACTACTTCTAGTTACCGTAACCTTCAACTGTAAAGACAGCAAAAGGGATAATGGCAAACTCAATATTGTTACCACAACAACAATGATCTCCGATCTCGTGCAAAATATTGGAGGCGATAATATTAATTTAGAGGGATTAATGGGTAGTGGTGTCGATCCGCATTTATACAAAGCCAGCGAAGGCGATGTTACAAAATTAGTCAATGCCGATATTATTTTTTATAACGGTTTGCATTTAGAGGGAAAACTAGTAGAGGTTTTCGAAAAAATGGAAAGCGCACACAAAACACCTGTTGCCTTATCTGATGCTATCGATAAAAGAACGCTTATTGGCTCGGAGTATTTTGCTTCAAATTACGATCCACACGTGTGGTTTAACATTGCATACTTCAAATTATTTGCTCAAAAAGTAGCCCGCGTATTATCTGAAAAAGATCCTAAAAACGCCAATAGTTATAAACAAAATGAAACAAAATATTTAGAACAATTAGATATTTTAGAAACGACTATTAAAGCTACTATTGCGACATTACCCCAAGAGAAACGCATTCTAGTAACCGCTCACGATGCTTTTAGTTACTTCGGTAAAAATTACGCTTTCGAGGTGGTAGGATTACAAGGTTTATCTACAGCCACAGAAGCGGGGGTACAAGATGTGCAAGAATTGGCTGCCTTTATTATTGAAAAGGAAGTAAAAGCCGTTTTTATTGAAAGCTCTGTACCAAAACGAACTATTGAAGCGTTACAAGCAGCCGTAAACTCTAAAGGTTATGCTATTGAAATTGGTGGCACACTTTATTCTGATGCTTTAGGTAACAACGGAACCCCTGAAGGCACCTATATTGGAATGTTTGAATACAACGTAAATACCATTGTAAATGCATTAAAATAACTGGAGTTAACTTCTTAAATTATGGCACAAAATATAGCAGTAAAAGTAGACGATTTAACGGTAGCATATAACTACAAACCCGTGCTTTGGGATATTGATTTAGAAATTCCGGAAGGCGTTTTAATGGCTATAGTTGGCCCTAATGGTGCAGGAAAATCGACACTAATAAAATCTATTTTAGGCATTCTTCCTCCTATTGCTGGTAGCGTAACTATTTACGGAAAACCTTACAAAAAGCAGCGTTCGCTTGTGGCATACGTGCCACAAAAAGGAAGTGTGGACTGGGATTTCCCAACCACAGCTTTAGATGTGGTTATGATGGGAACTTATGGTAGTTTAGGCTGGATAAAACGGCCACGACAAAAAGAGAAAAAAGCCGCTTTGGAGGCGTTAGAAAAAGTAGGAATGCTAGCCTTTAAAAGCAGGCAAATAAGTCAGTTGTCCGGCGGACAACAACAGCGTATTTTCTTGGCGCGCGCTCTAGTACAAAATGCATCAATATATTTTATGGACGAGCCTTTTCAAGGCGTAGATGCCACTACAGAAATTGCCATTATTAACATTTTAAAAGAGTTGCGAAAAGCAGGGAAAACCGTTATTGTTGTACACCATGATTTACAAACCGTACCCGAATATTTTGACTGGGTGACGTTTTTAAACGTCAAAAAAATAGCGACCGGTCCCGTAAAAGATATTTTTAACGACGATAACCTCACTAAAACTTACGGTATTAACTACAAAGTTAGTATTCAAGAATAAATATCATCTTTTAATTAATTACAAAACAATGAGTTTAAACGAGTACTTTTCTTTGGTGTTTTCAGATTACACACTAAGAACTATCACCTTAGGAACCGCCATTCTAGGTGCCGTTTGTGGTATGCTCGGTAGCTTTGCTGTTCTTAGAAAACAAAGTTTATTAGGCGATGCTATTTCGCACGCCGCATTACCAGGTATTGCCATCGCTTTTTTAATTACCGGAGCAAAAGACTCTAACACTTTATTATTAGGTGCTTTGGTAAGTGGATTAATTGGTACATTTTGGATTAAAGGAATTACGTCAAAAACACATCTAAAATCAGACACGGCTTTAGGCCTTATATTATCGCTCTTTTTTGGTTTCGGAATGCTGCTTTTAACCTACATACAAAAACAACCCAATGCCAATCAAGCGGGATTAGACAAGTATTTATTTGGGCAGGCAGCCACTTTAGTAGAAAGTGATGTATGGCTAATGGCGGTGGTAACGGGACTGTGCTTATTTGTTATTTTACTGTTTTGGAAAGAATTTAAAATACTCCTTTTCGATCCAGATTATACCAAAACTCTAGGTTTTAACACCAGAATAATCGATATTTTAATCACTTCCTTTATTGTTTTAGCTATCGTTTTAGGCTTACAAACGGTTGGTGTGGTATTAATGAGCGCAATGCTTTTAGCGCCTGCTGCTGCTGCCAGACAATGGACTAATAGCTTAAGCACAATGGTTATTTTAGCCTGTATTTTTGGAGCGCTCTCTGGCGTGTTCGGTACCGCCATTAGCGCCAGCCAAAATAATCTATCTACTGGGCCAGTAATTGTTTTAGTCGCCTCCGTTTTCGTTTTATTTTCATTTATTTTTTCCCCTAGCCGCGGTGTATTGTTTAGACAATTGCGTTTTATTAAAAACCGAAGAGATTTAGAGCAGCATAAAACATTAGCCTTTATGTATCATATTGCAAAAACACACGATAATATTTCACATCCACACACCATTAAAATATTGAATAATTTTCAAGGGTTTACTCGGGGTACACTTCAAAAGTTAGTCAAAAAAAATTACGTTGAACTCGATGGAAATATGTGGAGTTTAACCGACGACGGGTTTAAAAAAGCCTCTAATTTATACAACCAGCAAAACAATGAATAGTGCTCAAATAGAAATACAACTTATAGCCAGTCTTGTCGCTATTGCTTGTGCTATACCAGGCACATTTCTTGTGCTTAGAAAAATGGCTATGATTAGCGATGCCATTAGTCACGCTATTTTACCAGGCCTTGTGGTTGGTTTTTTCATTACACAAGACCTTAACTCGCCACTACTTATTTTGCTTGCTGCATTAACAGGGCTCATCACCGTAATTTTGGTAGAACAAATACAAAAAACAGGGTTAGTAAAAGAAGACACCGCTATTGGGTTAGTGTTCCCAGCGCTGTTTAGTATTGGTGTTCTTTTAATTTCAAAAAATGCCAACGACGTGCATTTGGATATCGATGCTGTCCTGTTGGGAGAATTAGCCTTTGCTCCTTTCGACCGCTTATTTATTGGCGGGACTGATGTTGGTCCGAAATCACTTTGGGTTATTGGCACCATTTTAACCATTACTATCGGCTTATTAATTGCCTTTTTCAAAGAGCTAAAAGTGAGTACTTTCGACGCCGGTTTGTCGGCATCTTTAGGGTTTTCTCCCATGGTTATTCATTACGGATTAATGTCTGTCGCTTCGGTAACCACCGTTGGTGCTTTCGATGCGGTGGGTGCTATTTTGGTCGTCGCATTAATGATTGCTCCCGCTGCAACAGCTTATTTACTTACTACCGACTTAAAGAGAATGCTTCTGTTATCTATCTTTTTCGGACTGTTTAGTGCTATTGCAGGCTACTGGATGGCGCACGCCCTCGACGCTTCAATCGCAGGATCTATTACCACAATATTAGGTTTGCTATTTTTAATGGTGTATTTATTTGCCCCAAGCAATGGGATCATTGCTGTATTATATAAGGAAAAACAGCAACGCATAGAAGTCTCTTTATTAACCTTTTTACTGCATTTAAAAAACCACTCCGAAAAAAGAGAGCGCCACGTAAACCATTTACGTGAGCATATTAACTGGCAGAAAGTTCGTGCCAAAACGGTTTTAGAATTAGCGTTAAAAAACAATATGATTGTGATTAATAACGACATCGTTTCCCTTACTAAAAAAGGCGACAAATTTACGACACAAGCCATCGATTATATTATTACCAACGAAGATGCGCAAATTGAAGGTATGAAAGATGATTTCTTTTTGTTTAGGGGTTAATATTAGATGTGAACTGTTTTAATTTTAATGCTTTTATGTGCTTCGGAAGTGACTTTGGGGTATTTATAATTTGTATCTCAATTAATAATCCTGCACTACTCTTTGCTTTTTAGTTTTGTTTCCATAGCAATAGTTTTACGCTATTCGCGATTTGGGAATATTACGAGCACTTAGTGTCGCTTAATAAGAGAAAGAAAAGCTTAAAAAAAACAGATTATAATCTATTAGAAGTTCAGATAAATATTGAGTGAGTACACCAGCCTATAAAAATTTCAAGAGTCTAAAAAATATTCAATCGTAATCGTTGATGACATCGAATATAGTACGGATCATACATTAATAGGAAACCCTTTTACAAATTCAGCTACCTAGGACTCAACCCTCGCAGCAATTTTTTTTAGCGGACTCTAACTCGCGTTAGGGATTGATGTGGAAATCCTTTTTGTGAGGCACGAACCAAAAGATTGCGACGGAAAGCCCGACCCGGTAGGGTAACGCCCAAGTAAATCTTTTAAAGCACCCCTAGAAATGAGCCTATAACAAAGCACTCCTTTACACTACGGAATTGATTTTTATACGGTAAAGACACCAACAAAATAACCCGCTACAACCCGCGTTCTTTTTGAATTTGCTCGTACGCTTTTTGTACTTCCTTAAATTTAGCTTCCGCACCCTTTTTGTGTTCTTCGCCTAAATGTTCCACTTTATCAGGATGATACTTTTTCACTTTTCTTCGGTAGGCTTGTTTTATCTCGTCGGCCGACGCTGCTTTGGTAATTTCAAGAATTTTATAAGCATTATCGCTACTGTTATAAAACATTGCTTTTATGCTGTTATAATCTCTCGAGCTAATATTTAAATAGCCTGCAATGGTTGCTATTTGACGTTCTTCTTCGTCGATAACCATACCGTCTGCCTTCGCAATATTGAATAAGAAATGCAGTAATTGTAAACGCGATGGGTGATCCATCATGCGCTGAATTTGCAAACAGACTTGACGCGTATTTATGGTTTGGTTGCTTATCTCTTTAAACAATTTAAACGCTTTGTTTGCACGTTCTTTACCATACATGCCCACAAATTGCGAACGTACGTAATCGAGTTCTCGAGGATCTGAAACCCCATCGGCTTTAATCACAACAGATGCCAAAATAAGTAAGCTCACTTCGAAATCTCCAGAATGTGTTTGCGGGCGTTGTTCTGCGCTATATCCACCAGATTTTCGGTTTGAGGCCTCTCCTTCACTTAAAAAAGGATTGTATTTACCAGATGAAAACGCATCGCCAGCACTTCCTAACGCTAACCCTATTATCGCCCCAATTGGCCCTCCTAAAGCCCAACCTATAGTTGCACCTATCCACTTAAATCCACTCATTACTTAATCTTAAAATTGATTGCCAAATATACTAATAGTAAATTGTTTTTCTTAAAGTTTATGCGTCGTTATTTAATAAAATACACCCCCTAAATATACCGTTATTTCGCATTTTAGGTGTTTTTTTATTTGACTATAGTCTGACCTTATGGCACCATAACTGTTATCTGATAAGTAGATATCTTTTTTTGTATAGTTTTTGATTAACTTTGTAGGTATAGAATATTAATAGATAAAAATTAAAAGATATGTATCCAGCAGAATTAGTAAAACCAATGCGTGAGGACTTAACTAAGGTTGGTTTTCAAGAATTACACACAGCAAACGATGTCGATGCTGCCATAGCCAAAGAAGGAACAACTTTAGTGGTTGTAAATTCGGTTTGTGGTTGTGCCGCGGCAAACGCTAGACCTGGTGCTAGTATGAGTTTAAAAAACGACAAACGTCCAGATCAATTAGTAACTGTTTTTGCAGGCGTAGATAAAGAAGCAACAGACAAGGCGAGAGCACATATGGTTCCTTTCCCTCCAAGTTCTCCTTGTATCGCTTTGTTTAAAGACGGTGAATTAGTACATATGTTAGAGCGTCACCATATTGAAGGTCGCCCAGCAGAATTAATTGCATCAAACCTTATGGATGCCTACAACGAGCAATGCTAATTAACAACAATTAGTCGTTACATTTTAACATAAAAAACCACGATTTAATCGTGGTTTTTTTATGCATACTGCCGTTTTTATAGTTACTTTGTTTAATAAAACTAATTGTAATTAATGCGAAAATTATTAGCATACCCCTTAACGATTATTTATTTCCTTTTTTTCGGGTTAACGTTATTCGTATTTCACCCGTTACAATGGGTGTGTCTTAATGTTTTTGGGTATCAAGCACACAAAAAGTGTGTTGATATTTTACAATTTTGTTTATTGCGATGCCTTAATCTTTTAGGGACTACATTTAAGTTTAATAACGACTTTAACCTCCCTACCGATTTACCACTTATTATTGTGTCGAATCATCAAAGTATGTACGATATTTCGCCTATTATGTGGTATTTTAGAAAACACCACGTAAAATTTGTAAGTAAAAAAGAGCTGGGAAAAGGAATTCCTTCAGTATCTTACAATCTACGACACGGTGGGTCGGCATTAATAGACAGAAAAAACCCTAGACAAGCCATTGTTGAAATTAGACGCTTTTCGAAATATATTGAAGACAACAAAAGGGCAGCTGTAATATTTCCTGAAGGCACACGAAGTAAAACCGGTGCTCCTAAACGTTTCCAGACTAAAGGTTTAGAAACTTTAATAAAATACATGCCTAGTGCATTGGTGGTACCGATGACAATTAACAACTCGTGGAAAACTTTACGTTATGGCAAATTCCCAATGGGTATAGGCGCTAACATTAGTTTTACAGTGCACAAACCCTTAAAGGCTAGCGAATTTGAAACTCGCGCCCTTTTAGAGCAGGTTGAAACCGTTATAAAAGAACACATTATTAAATAAAAACAACAAATTATGTCATTAAAAAATGTAAGATTGGAAGTGATGCAGTTTTTGGAAAAAGACGTAGACTCATTAATACAAAAATATTTAATTCCAGCTGAAACCATTTGGCAACCTTCAGATTTTTTACCAAATTCTGAAAGTGACAGCTTTTTTGAGGAAGTTAAAGAAATTAGAGAACTGTCTAAAGAATTACCATACGACTTCTGGGTAGTTCTTGTTGGCGATATGATTACAGAAGAAGCACTACCAACCTACGAATCGTGGTTAATGGATGTTGAGGGCGTAAACCAAGTGGAACGCAACGGATGGGCAAAATGGGTAAGGCACTGGACGGCCGAAGAGAACAGGCACGGTGATGTATTAAACAAATACCTTTACCTTTCTGGTCGTGTCAATATGCGCGAAATTGAAAGAACAACCCAACATCTTATTTCTGATGGCTTTGATATTGGTACCGATAGAGATCCTTACAAAAACTTTGTATATACAAGTTTTCAGGAATTAGCAACTTATGTTTCTCACAATCGTGTAGCGAAATTAGCTAAAGACCAAAGCAATAGACACCTTTCTAAAATGTGTAAAATTATTTCTGGAGACGAAATGAGACATCACCACGCCTATAGTGAATTTGTAGAGCGTATTTTTGCTGTAGACCCAAGCCAAATGATGATTGCTTTTCAATACATGATGAAGCAAAAAATTACTATGCCAGCACATTTCTTAAGAGAATCAGGAGATAAAATGAGTACGGCTTTCGAAGAATTTTCGAACACCGCTCAGCGTATTGGAGTTTACACCGCTTTAGATTATGTTGATATTTTAGAAAAGCTGATTAAACGTTGGGAAATTGAAAAAATTACAGGACTAAATGAAGAAGCCGAAAAAGCGAGGGACTATTTATTGAAATTACCCTCACGAATGCTAAGATTAGCAGGGAGAGTAAAAATTCCTGAAAACTCTTATCAGTTTAAATGGGTAGAACCTGCTAAATTATAGTAATGTCTCAAGACGTTTTAATTAGCAATACAATAGCATTTGTAAAGCGCGAACTTAAAGACGCTGAGGGTGGCCACGATTGGTTTCATATTGAGCGTGTTTATAAAAACGCCTTACTTATTGCGAAACGAGAACAGGTAGACACTTTAGTCGTTGCTCTTGGCGCGTTATTACATGATATTGCCGATAGTAAATTTCATAACGGCGATGAAACCGTAGGGCCCAAAGTAGCACGAGAGTTTTTATTTACCCAAAATACGGACTCTTATATTATTGAGCACGTTATTAAAATAATAGAAAATATTAGCTTTAAAGGCGGAAATACTGCGCAACAGTTTACGTCTTTAGAGTTGGATGTTGTGCAAGATGCCGATCGATTGGATGCCATAGGTGCCATAGGCATTGCGCGTTGTTTTAATTATGGCGGATTTATAAACAGGCCACTGTTTAATCCTGAAATTAAACCGCAGCTAAATATGACAAAAGAAGAGTATAAAAACTCTGAAGCACCAACCATAAATCATTTTTATGAAAAGCTGTTGCTTTTAAAAGATAGAATGAATACCAAAACCGGCACGCAAATCGCTGTTAAAAGACACGATTTTATGCTCTTGTTTTTAGACCAGTTTTATAACGAATGGGATGGTAAAAAATAATGTAACAAAAAAGACGACTGTATAAGTCGTCTTTTTTTTGCGATACATTTAAATAAAGTGTTGTTTTTATAGACTATCGGTTAGTGTTAATTTATTTCAGTTTACTTACTATTTCAAGAGGGGTAGTTTCGTTTTTTATTTGTTAACCGTTTCTCGAGTTTAATCACACATAATGGCCTTTTATATAGTTTGTGGCGTGTTTGTATGCAAGGATTTTCCTGAAGTAAAATTAAAAACTAGCGAGAAAAGTAACTAACATTGATCAAGTTGAAATTTTTATTTTTTATAGGGATTCTGAACATTTCTTGTTTTTTCGGGATTCTAATTAATCCGCTCAATTCCGTTTTCGATTTTTAGCATTTTACTATTGAGCCGAATTCTTATATTGAATTTCTATTTACCTATGGGCAGGTTACTGAAGTATATACAGGGTTACCCGTATTATCTACTGTCAATTTCCAACAGTTCCCATTTGACGAAGTTAGTATTACTCCTCTATTAGAAGTTGGTAAATAAACATCACCATCAGAAGTAATCCTCATAGTTTCTCTCATCGCGGCAGGCCCAGTATATTCATTTTGGAAGACTAGATCTGCTTTATCTACGCCTGTCGCGATATTTGAAATAACGCTTGTTGCTTCAAAAGTTTTTTCGCTATCACGAGATATAAACGTTAAAGTCGCTCTTGAATTAAGTTTAGTAGAGCGATTATCTATCAACAACCCTCCACCCTTTGGATCTTCACTTAATATAGGCAGTTTTCTCGGATTATATTCAGTATCATTCGTGTAAGTAATATGTACATTCGTTCTAGGTTTCCTGTTTCCGATAGGATTATCAAGCATAAACACTCTTCCTTCTGTATAAATGTCTTCTGTATTACTTGTTGAGATTTGATTTGTAGTAACACTTAACCAGTCAGTATCACCACCACCTTGGGATAAAGAGTTTAAATCATACCATTTTACATTACCATTACTATCAGTTATTAATAGTCTATCAAAAGGCTTACCTGTAGCTTGAGACAACCCATCAAATCGTAACGTTCCGTTGGTATGAAATAGAGACGTAGGCGAATTTACACCTATTCCAACCTTTAGAGGCGTAAGATTTAGAGATGAATTATAGGAGATCAAATTATTTGAATTTCCTATCCAACCTTGCGCGTTAATTGTTAAGGAAAGTAATAAAGTAATTGAGGTTAAAATTAGAGTTGCTTTTTTAATTCTAATTTTTTTGCGATCATTGAAATTGATTTGAACTGGCCTTAAATTTTTGGTTTTCATAATTCTTATTTTTTTAAGTTATACAACTTTAGAGTTTGTCCTTAATTAAATTATAAGCGTTTAACTCCTTCGTATTCAAAAATAGAATGATTGTAACCCTTCACAAAGTGCCAATCCATTATCGGTTTGTTTCAATCAATTATCGGTTTCTCTCAGTGAATAGCAGCGTGTATTTACATGGAAAGTTACGTGTTTGTATGCAAGGATTTTCCTAAGGTAAAATTAGAAACTAGCGAGCAAAGTAACTAACATTGATCAAGTTGAAATTGTGATTTTGAACATTTCTCGTTTTTTCGGGGTTCTAATTATTCTGCTAAATGCCATTTTCAATTTTTAGCATTTCAGTGAATCTAGCAAGCGCTTTATTCTAACTTGTTTTTCAATTCCGATGGCGTGAGCAGTTGCACAATTTGATAAATGTAACAGGCAATCTGATTTTTAAAAGCTTGCTTAAATCCGATTTTAAAAAAAAGTTCCAATTGTAATAATAGAGCAAATAGCGAGTAATAACACACTAATTATTATTAAAAAATCTTTTTGATTTTTTAATAATAATTTTACGCCGATGACTAAAAAAATAATTTGCGCAAAAAGAAATGGTATTGTCAATAGTTCTCTAAAAACACCAATTAAAACAAAATCAATTTCGTAAAAATCAATCAGCCAAATCAGTACAAAGTAAGATACGATTGCAAAATTAGCTATTATCAAGTTTCTACGTGTTATTAATTTGTTCATTCTATTCGATTTTGAGTGCGTTCCGCCAATAAAGTTTGTGGTTAGGCACAACTTATGTTAACTTTAAGTAAATGGTTCATAAATAGAAAGACCGCGCGGATTTTCGTGAATTGGCTAAAAATAGCAATTAGTTTTATAGGGTGTCATAAAGAGTTTTATCCGTCCCAAACCTTGAAATCTTTAACTGTATAATCTTCGTCGAACTCTATGAATAAAGTACCTGTGTTAATCCCAAAACCTGACATTCCTAAATAATAGTAAAATTTATTATTAATTTGATGTAACGGTTCGCCTAACAATTTAAAAACACCTTCTTTAGTTTTGCCTTTCAGCTCGTGTTTTTCTTTTAAGCTCTGTATCCTATTCCACCGCAAAGATAAATCCGATTCACTTTCTGTACAATTTTTCCATTGCTCAGAATTAAATGGTGTATTATCTGAATTATTAGTCGCTAACACTCCAACAGCTATTATCGCTAATACAATTACAAATCTAAGAATTAATTTATTACGCAATTACAATTGAATGATAGAGTAATGGGATTATTATAAAAAATAGTATCGTCAGCGGAATCCAAATTACAATAGGAATTATTGACCAAAGCCATTTCACTTTTTTTGGTAATTCGCTAAACCAAATAAAAATTATTCCTGCAATGAAAAAAATCCAACCAAGAAATATCCCATAAAGTATCGTCGAGATTATTGCTCCAACAATCATCAATATTTTACCAACGAGAGCTAGACCATTATCTTCTTTTGATATTATTTTTGACAGTATTTCTTTCAAGTTATTTACAACTTTCGCGTCTATAGTTTGTGGCGTGGTTAGACAACCAATTTAGTAAATAAAAACTGAATAAAAAATCTGCGAGGATTTGCGTAAATAGATTTTATACAATATTAGTATTCTGTTGTTGATTTCTAATCGGTTATTTCATTTTTTAATTTCACAATATCTGTCAGTTTTTGCATTTCTTTTTTGACGCCTTTTCTAATTATAAAAAAAAGAATTAGTCCAATAACAACATACGAAATATCAATTAAAACTACATTCCAAAATTTCATATATAGACTGAATTCGGGTGTAATCATATAAAACCCGATAGTGTATAAACCAATAATTATAGGCGCAATAACTTGATGAATTGTTTTTCTAAATTGATGAAACTTGATAGCGTTATCTGCTGTTTTTAATGTGGTTTCAAGGATGTTTATTTGTTTTGCCTTATGGATACTTCTTATTTCAATGACAATTCTAAATACCAAACCTAAAATCATTAATCCTGCACCGATCCTGCTCAACATTTCTTTTACTGGTGCTACATAATAAAAGAATATAGAAATAACTATTAATGTCACTAATAAAATTATGATTGTACTATAGTAAAAAAAAACATTCTCTTTTTCTTTAATTTTTATTTTTTTATATAAGTCGTCAAAGTTTGTGGTGGAAAGTTCACTATTTTTTTTAGTACTCTCCCATTTACTTTGTAGTTCTTTAAAATCGCTACTCATCTTTGTTATTTTTTAGAATTTTTTCAAGACGCTTTTTTATTCTGTGAATTTTCACTCTCACGTTTACTGGACTTATTCCAATCACCTCGGCTATACTATCATAATCTTGATTTTCCAAAACCATCATAATTAGTAATCTGTCTATTCTTTTTAATTGTCCAATAGCGTTATAAAGTTTGGGGATATTATCATTTATTGTTTTTTCTGTATCTATAAT
The DNA here is from genome assembly GCF_008086185.1 of Bizionia gelidisalsuginis. Taxonomy (NCBI): domain Bacteria; kingdom Pseudomonadati; phylum Bacteroidota; class Flavobacteriia; order Flavobacteriales; family Flavobacteriaceae; genus Bizionia; species Bizionia gelidisalsuginis. Next base: position 4,141 of record NZ_VSKN01000027.1, on the reverse strand, counting down.
AGATGTCTGGTTTTCTATTTCTGAACTTGAAAGGCGTCTTACTTTTTTATCTTTTTTAACATAGTGTAAACACGTATTTACAGTTATCCTGTAAATCCAGGTTTTGTAAGATGACGCTCCTCTAAATTTATCTAAATTATTCCATACACTTATAAATATTTCTTGAGACAAATCGCTGGCAGTATCTTTATCTCCTCTAACAAATCCCAAACACATTTGTAAAACCATAGGATGATGTTGGCGATAAATTGTTTCAAAAGCTTCGTTTTTACTATTTCTCATTGATTAAAAAATCATTTACAGTTTTATAAAACCATTCTGGTTGGTCAAACATTAAAAAATGCTTGCTATTTGTAGCCATTATTATTGTTTTGTTAGATAAGTTTGAATATTGCTTTTCATAGTTTTCTTTTGCTATTTTTACATCAGGGAAGGATGCTCCTAATATCAACGTTTCACAAGTCACGGTGCTTAAGCTATTTCTTAAATCGAGTTTTAATAAATCGGTATATCCATAAACCCAAGTGTTCCGGTCTGCTTCTACTATCCAATTTGTTAGACTATTCTTTTTACCCTCATTTAATGTCATGTTTGAAGCCAACATAGTCGCCATTTTTTTGAATTGTTGCGCATCCATTGCAAGCATTTGTTTATTGTATGGACTGTCATAATATAAACTCTCTGCTGGGACATTAGGCATCATTACTTCACGCATACAAGGTAAGGCCTCAACTATTATAATTTTTGAGATTTTACTCGGTAGTGCAGACGCTATTTCTACAGCCAAATTTCCTCCCATACTATGGCCAATTATAATAATATCAGTCATATCATTGTCTTTTATATAATTAATAATGGCGTTTTTGACACTTAAATACCAAGGCATTTTTATGGGAGCGTTACCGTTAAAGCCAGCATAGGAAAAGAGATAAGATTTTCTTTGTAAGCTTAAACTTTCAACCGTTTCTTTCCATATGGAACCAGGTGTTGCAAAACCGGGAAGATATAAAACTGGCTTGCCTTGCCCAACAGTTTCTACTGTAAAAGGTTTAGGATCTGTTGTTTCGATTAGATCTGTTGCTCTATTTAATCCGAAGCTATTTGTTGTGCTAATGGTAATAGCTAATAGAATGGTAATTCTAATTAATTTTAACATAATACTCGTGTTTTTTTTAATTGTTTGTACCCCTTTGATTAAAAAAACAGTATTTGTTACACTTTGAAATTATAAAGACCTAAATCTAACAGGTTTTTTATCATAAGAAGATATTTATTAATATATGTGTGCCTATTTCTGTGGTCTTTGAAGAATTATAACCCAATAAAATTTAAATATATTCTAAATAGATGACTCCCAAGATAAATTTAATAAAAGAATAAGAGGTATGATTTATGTCAGCTTTTAAGGAAATAAGAAAGGTCATATTTGTAGTCTATTTAATTTTAAAAATATTAAAAAGATGATTTCACCTAAATCAATACACACTTTTCATATTCCAGTAATGGGATTAGCTTATACTATTGATAGTCCCATTCGTGTGGCACAATATGGAATTTCTTCTGTAATATCCATTATTGACGATGAACTTATGGAAAGAATGAATGCGTTTTACAGCAAAAAATTTAATCTCCCCTATCAAGAAATAACAAAAAAAGCACAAGATCATCGTGCCGAACGAATTACTTCCTATTTAAATTTAGTGGATACTATTGTTAAAGAAAAATTCTCGAAATTTAAAACAGAATTGACAGAAAACAAATTGGCTTTAGAAAACTTCATAGCTACCTTGCCAAATAAATCCAGCATTAAAAAAGAGCTTTCTAATGTATTGAATGGAGGTTCTGCACTAAAGGGGAGCATTTTAGACTATTTGGAAAGGCATTTAAAAGCTGGTGATATTGATGTAAATATCATGACAAAAGTTGATAAAGATAATTTTGTTAATGGTGAACAATTACCAGTAGAATTTAACGATGCACATGCTTCACTTCGTGGTTTTGCCAATAGTAATTTAAACTCATCCGTTGTATTATCGGCTGGAATGAACCCAAGATTATACAGTTATTTTGAAAATTTCAATGATTTTTTTCCAGATAGTCAAGGCCAGTTAAAAAAGAAGATTATTCTTAAAGTAAGCGATTATCGTTCGGCTACTATTCAAGGAAAATTTTTAGCCAAAAAAGGGCTTTGGGTTTCGGAATATCGCATCGAATCTGGCTTAAATTGTGGTGGACATGCCTTTGCAACTGAGGGCATTTTATTAGGACCTATTTTAGAAGAATTTAAAAACAAAAAGGCAGAATTAATACAAGACACTCACGATGTTTTTGTAAAAGCATTAAAGCTAAAAGAACGCATTGTTTCAGTCCTACCTTTAGATTTAAAGATTACGGTTCAAGGAGGCGTTGGAACAGCAGATGAGCACGAATTTTTGCTTAAAAACTATCAGGTTGATTCTGTAGGTTGGGGAACCCCCTTTTTATTGGTTCCAGAAGCCACATCTGTAGATAAACAAACTATGGCATTATTAGCAAATGCTAAAGAAAAAGATCTGTATTTAAGTGGTATTTCGCCTTTAGGAATTCCTTTTAACACGATAAAAGGAACTACAAATGAGTACCACAAACAAAAACGTATCGATAACAACAAAGCAGGAAGTTCTTGTCCAAAAAAATATTTGGCATTAAGTAAAGAAATGGGTCCAGAAGGTATTTGTACAGCTTCAAAAAAATATCAAGATGTGAAACTGCAAGAATTAGAAGCTAAAAGATTTGAGGTTTCTTTAAATATGTATGAAAACGCCAAAGCGAAGATAAACGAAAAAGCTTGCCTTTGTGTTGGTTTGGCCAATGCGTCTTATTTAGAAAACGATATTAAAATAAAAGGTCAGGAGCAAGGTGTTGTAATTTGCCCAGGCCCAAATATGGCTTATTTTGATAAGGAAGTATCGCTTTCTAAAATGATGCAACATATTTATGGAAATGAGTCTGTACTTTCACATATAAATCGTCCAAACATGTTTGTCAAAGAATTGAAAATGTATGTCGATTATTTAAAAAATGAAATAGCCACTATATCAGAAGAAGTTACGGCTAGACAAATTAAAAAATGGGACGCTTTTAAAAACAATTTGTTTAATGGAGTTATCTATTATCAAGATTTATTTCTAACGGCTATACCTTCTGAAAACACCAACATTCAAATGGAACTTCAGTTTTATAAGGAACAACTTATAGCAGTGACTATTCCAGAATTGGAATAGGTATAATTATAGGGGTTAATAAAAACGAAAGAGTTAGATCTTATAACGTGCGCAAAATGTTAAGGCTTTTGTTTTGACTTGGTCGAACAAAAAGGGTGACGCAGTGTTTTTAAAATAGGTAAATCATTGGTTAGCAGTTTAGCAAAGGGAGTTTCGCCCTAAGCCTAAATAAAGTTCTTGCCCTCTGAATGACGCGAGCCTTACAGAAAATAAATAGGCACTCTCTGCAATTAATAGTATTCGCTACTATTACTTTTAACTCCGTATTGCCAACGCTGCTGCCTGGCGCGTTCACTATAGATGTCTACTAGACATTTTCTTTACGCTCCGCCCTGTAGCTTTCGACTGGAGGTAGCAACTTCTCGACACCTCTTCAAGGGTTCATTTCGTTCAACTCCTTTATTCGTACCTGCTAATCTCAAAGACTAGATTCTCCTAAACGCTCAATACCACAACTATTAATTGTAGCACCTTTAGGTGGTTTAGAGCCATCGCCTATACAACGACTCTGATGGACCTACCATCATCTTATTTACAGCATTCAACCCTTTATTGCCGTGGTTGATTCTTGGCACACTATGAAACGTAGCGTATAAATAGTCGCTAACTTTTCGGATTTAGCACAGAGCCAAATTTTTTATTTTTATGTTTAATTTTCTTTTATAAATATAGCCAAATAAAAAATTTGGCGTACTTTGTAAATAAGCAAAAACCTCTTGAAAAGCCTATAGTAGCTATGTTTTATACACGTCTTAAGTTAGCATTTCAATAAAAACACTAAATTAAGACATATAAATAAGAAGGAACAAAAGGGAGGAATAAGGTTATTATACACGCGGAGACTATGATCTCGTCAACATTGAAAACCCCCTCTCTTT
>NZ_VSKN01000026.1:0-29319 GCF_008086185.1 Bizionia gelidisalsuginis | reverse complement strand
GCAGCAGAACCAATCACAGAATGTTGGGAAACAGCTACGTTTAATAATGATACGTGTATTTGGGAGGTAACAGGAGAACAATCAGCAGCACCAGCGACAGAATGTTGGGAAACAGCGACGTTTAATAATGATACTTGTAGTTGGGTTGTAACAGGAACACAAGAAGCAGCACCGACAATTGGTAATCAAACTGATTTATGCATTGATAATGATTTCGATTTTGATTTATTTAGTCTATTAGGAGGTGATTTTCAAACAGATGGTTCGTGGTCTGTAACTTCAGGAAATGCAACTATAAACGGAAGTATGTTTAATCCCTTTGAGTTGGAATTAGGTGTGCATACATTTACTTATTTTCAGAATACTACAGAATGTCCTAGAAATACAGAAGTTACAATTACTTTAAATGATGACTGCATAGTGTTAGGTTGTGGTGATGAAGTAATAATTTCTAAAGCGGTTACTGCAAATGGAGATCAATGGAATGAATATTTTACTGTAGAAGGTATAGAAGATTGTGGATTCACCGTTGATATTAAAATATTTAATCGATGGGGAGCTAAAATTTATGAATCTAGAGATTATAAGAACAACTGGAATGGATTTACACACAGTAACTCGGTTGGAGGTGCAGATAAAGTTCCGACGGGAACATATTATTACATTGTTAACCTAAAAGGGAGTGGTTTGAAGCCTCTAGTTGGTCCGATTTATCTAGGTACCAAATAATTAAACTATCATCAATAAGTTGGTTGTTGTAATAATATTGTATTAACCACACAGTTATCTACTGTGTGGTATTGAATGAAGATACTGCCAAATTTAACCATCTCTTGATAAATTGGGTTTGATGGAGAACCGTAAAGGGATTGTTAGCTAATCTATTTGTTACGTAGCATATTCTTGTTTAAGGCATATCTCAATATTAGTGCTATCGCGTCTGCCATACGTTAACAATCTTATCTCAAATTTGAGGGTGCCATTACTATTAAAATTGAAACTTGGAATTATTTCAAACCAAGATTCTGTAAGTTATCGGTTAGAGTTTAAACCTCACAATTACGTAAACGTAATTAGGATTGGTTGGCTTTTTTAATATTATTAATAACACCACCATCTAAAAGAATATTGGTGCCAGTAATTAATCTTGCGTCATCACTAATTAAAAAGCGAATAACATCGGCAATGTCTTCTGGTTGACCATTTCTTTTTAAAGGCGTTGCTTTTTTTATTAACGCCATTCTTTCTGGATGTTCTTCAGCTGCTTTTTTACCCCACTTATCTGCGTGTTTCTGAGTTAGAAATTGCACGCCACGTTTCGCGAAAATATACATTATATCAGAACTCTCATTTACGAATTTGCTAATCGTGTTGAATGAATCGACCTTTTTGGGATTAGACAAGGCAGCATAATAGTTGGCGTTTGTTGGTTCTGTATGAGACATCACTGAAGTTAGTAAAACTGCAGAAGAATTTTTCGTTGCTAATCTATAAAAGCCATCAATTAACAGCTCTGTGGCTAGCCAATCGATTGTAAAAACTTTTTTAAATCTTTCAAGGGTCCGCTTATACCAGCAGTATGAATTAGCGCTTTGAACAGCCCATTTCGGGATGTAAAATCTACAAGTTTCTCGATATCATCTTCATTCGTAATATCGCAAGGTGTTCCTTTAGCACTAAAACCTTCTTTTATAAGACTAGTAATCGATATATCAACTAATGCTTGTGAATAGTCGGTGATAATTAACAAATCCTTTTTTAGTACCCTTGCGCACTATAGAGCTATACCTCCGGCATCTTCAGTAATTACAATTACTCTTTATTGTGTTTTTATTTTAAAAAAAATAAGATTTAGCAGTAGAATCTAAAAGTGCTTTCATTTTTCCGTTCTAAAACTGATCTAGGTCATTGGACACCTTCTCTTTTAGTCTTAAATTTAATGAAAAGAGTTGCGTGTTTCAAAATTCAATATTTTGTAAAATTGAGCGATTTTTAAGTGATGTTTTACTTTTACAGGAGGGCTCTATACATAGAGTCTATCGCCTCTATCTGAAACAATAAATCACAATTTGTTACGTCGAATATAAATTACTTAAATAGAAAACTAATGAAGAGAAATATTTCATATTATCACGAAAATCATCTGCGCATTATTGCAAAAACAACATTTCCTAAACTGATTAAATCGAAAAAGGAAGGTGATAAAATTCATTTTAATCAGCATCTACTAAAAATTATGCCCGAATTGAAAATATATATCAAAGGACGGCTAGATGCAGCAATTAATAAGGGGGGCTTTCCTAAAGGAATGTACAAAGCTGACGATTTTATAGATCAACTCTTCATAGAGATTTATGACCATATAGAAACTATTACCGATGATAAGGATTTTTATCTCTGGCTTTTCAAAAAAACAAATGCCCTTTTAGAGGATGTAATTATTGAGGAAGAATTTGATGACTTTTTCTTTAAAAATATTGACGACTATTCGAAGCCTGAATGGGACGCTATGGAAGAAAACTTTAGTACTGACGGTGGAGGTGATTTAGTAATGATTGAAGAATTGAACGATAGTTCATATAATAAAAATGACTATACTTTGAACCACGTATTTATAGAAGATAACTTGAAAGCCCTTACTAATACTATAGATAAAGACTTAAATGAAGAAGCTCTAAGCCGTCATATTCAATTGGTTTTACATAATCTCTCGCTACCAATGCAAACGGTTTTTGAGCTCTCAACAAAACAACATCTTAGTTTACAAGATATTGCTGAAATAAGAAATGTTACGGTGGAAGAGGTGGATAAAATTTTGAGTAACGTAAGAAAAGCATTAGAATTAAGTTTGTTAAACAGGTATCCATCACGTTAAAAATGTGATAGGTTTTAAAGCGTAAAATTAGAAATATAGTGCCCATAAGACTTCTGTTATCGGCACTTAAATTGGTGATCGAGAAATGCGGACGCTTCAAGATTGTAAGGTTTTAAATGGTGCATTAGTTGTGTCTAACAGCCCGATACGAATATTTTTAAACACCTACCTCCGTAGCATACTAAATAGTAATAGAAGACCAAGTAAAGTGAGCATTTTTGGCTGATTTAAATCAGTTATAAAATTGTTTTTTTTACGTAACTTGATGCATAAGTGTAATTTATAACGTTAAAATATATGTTAGGAGAATTAAATAGTAGACAAATTGAATTTGTATTGCACAGTCTTATAATTGGAAGAATAGGCTGTCACGCCGATGGTAAAACCTATGTGGTTCCTATAACCTATGCTTATGACGGGAAATATATTTACGGACATACTACGGAAGGACTTAAGATTAATATGATGCGAAAAAACCCGATGGTGTGTTTTCAAGTTGATGTTATGGAAAATATGAGTAATTGGCGAAGTGTTATTGCTTGGGGAAAATACGAAGAATTAAAAACACGAGAAGAACGCCAAGAAGGTGTTAAGATACTGAGAGACTCCGTAATGCCCGTAATGACTGGTGATACTACCATTAAAAATTCTATGAGAGATTCTCATCAAAAAAGTAACGAAGCTATGGTAGGGGTCGTTTATAGAATAGAATTGAAAGATAAAACGGGACGATATGAAAAAATGTAGTAAAAAATAGATAAAATCGAGTCAGTTATTAGAGTAGAATCGTGACGGCATATGTTAAATAATAGCGCATACCCGTGGTGTTGAAATACAGTGTATTAGAGTTTAGTTTTTATTTCTTGGTTTTAGTTGGTAAAACCACATTTAGTCCCTTATTTACATTAGTAATGTGTTTTTATTCGATATCAAGAGTATTTGGAACACGATTATCAAAAGTCAATTAAAAGAGGTTTTATTTCTGTTTTGCATTCTTATATATAATATTATAAATTAATTGTTAGTCCCTAAGATGACGGTTATCATCTTAGGGTACGCAATAATCTTCTATTTTTGAACGAACCTAAAATTCGCAATGCATATTTTTACTAACATAAAATCCGCCTCAAAGTCCTTTTTTACCGAAATTGGAGAATTGTCGTTTTTTACCGTTCGATTTTTTAAAGATGTACTTAAACGTCCTTTAGAATTGAAAGAATTAGGACGACAATGCTATAATATGGGTAATCGCTCTCTCTTTTTGGTCTGTATTACTGGGTTTATAATTGGTTTGGTTATCACCTTGCAAACACGTCCCACTTTAATGGAGTTTGGTGCCGCAAGTTGGATGCCATCTATGGTGAGTATATCTATAGTTAGAGAAATTGGCCCTATCATTATAGCTCTGGTTTGTGCGGGGAGAATAGGTTCTAGTATTGGTGCAGAGTTAGGTTCTATGCGTGTTACTGAGCAAATTGATGCAATGGAAGTTTCGGGAACTAATCCGTTTAAATATTTAGTAGTAACGCGTGTTTTGGCAGTTACTCTTATGCTTCCTCTATTGGTTATTATCGGTGATGCCATAGCCTTATATGGCTCCTTTTTAATTGAAAACAGCAAAGGGAATGTCTCTTTTACACTCTATTTTAATCAGGTGTTTAATGCCTTAGAATTTGCCGATATTATACCAGCAACCATTAAAACATTCTTTTTTGGTTTAGCCATTGGTATAGTGGGGTGCTATAAAGGGTATTATTGTAAAAAAGGGACGGCCGGCGTTGGTAAGGCGGCAAATTCGGCCGTAGTCGTAGCTTCTCTGTTATTATTTGTAATAGACTTTATTGCCGTTTTTGTAACTGATATTTTCTTTGATTTATGATGGATAAAAAGCACATAACCGAACGTGACATTGTTTTAGAGATTAAAGACCTGCAAAAAAGCTTTGGAGATAACCACGTAATTAACGGTTTTAATTTAAAACTTTATCAAGGTGAAAATTTGGTGATAATGGGTAAATCCGGTTCTGGAAAGTCTGTAATGATAAAATGCTTAGTGGGCTTAATGGAATTAGATAGCGGCTCGATTTCTGTAATGGACAAAGATATTACTAATTTAGACCAGAGAGCTTTAGATATTTTAAGAGCAGATATAGGATTCCTTTTCCAAGGAAGTGCTTTGTACGATTCTATGACGGTACGAGAAAATTTAGAATTTCCCTTAAGACGTCATTCCGATAGATTTGATGAGACCAATACCGAAGCTATGGTTATGGAAGCGTTAGAGAGTGTTGGGTTAATCCACGCTATCGATTTAATGCCTTCAGAATTGTCTGGTGGAATGCAAAAGCGCGTGGCTTTGGCTAGAACCCTCATCTTAAAACCGAAAATTATGCTTTACGATGAGCCTACCAGTGGCTTAGATCCTATTACATCAAAAGAAATTATAATGCTTATGCAGGAGATTCAGAAAAAATATGGCACATCATCACTTATTATCACTCACGATGTCGATTGTGCTCGTGTTATTTCAGATAGAATGATTCTACTAATTGATGGTACCAATTATGCAGAAGGCTCATTTGCAGATTTATCTAAGCGTGAAGATCCAAAAATAAAAGCCTTTTTTAAAAATAAATAATTATGAAACATTCAAACTCACAAAAATTTAATTTAGGGCTCTTTGTAATTATTGGGATAATTCTATTTATTGCGGCGGTTTATCTTATAGGACAACGTCAAGATATGTTTAAGAAAACATTTACGATTAGTTCTTTTTTTCAGAATGTAAATGGTTTGCAAAACGGTAATAATGTGCGCTATGCTGGAATAAATATTGGTACGGTTAAAGGCATCTTAATGATTAACGATTCAACAATAAAAATAAATATGAGTATCGATGAGAAAATTATTACTCACATTAAAAAAAATGCTATTGCAACTATTGGATCAGATGGATTAGTAGGTAATATGATTGTGAATATTGTGCCAGGCAAAGGGGCTTCAGAGGTTATAAAAAATGGCGACCGTATTGAGTCTTACAGTAAAATCGGGCCAGAAGATATTTTAAACACGTTAAATACGAGTTCAGAAAATGCAGCGATATTGACTTCCGATTTGTTGAAAATAACAAAAAATATTACTCAAGGAGAAGGAACTATTGGCGTATTACTTAATGATACAACTATGGCAAAAGACTTAAAAATATCTATCGCTAGTCTTAAAAATGCAAGTTATGGTGCCTCTAACTCTATTCGTGAAGTAAATAAAATATTCTTAAAATTAAAAACTAACGACACCTCTGTGTTAGGCGTTTTGCTTAACGATACCTTATCTGGTGCTAAATTAAAAGCAATGGTAACTAATCTTGAAGCGTCTAGTGCGAAAATGGATAGTGTAGTAGATGCGGTTAACGCTGCTGTTTCAGACTTTAATTCTAGCGAGGGGGCGTATAATTACATCGTGCAAGACACCGCCTTAGTGAATAGTTTAAAATCTACATTACAGAATATAAATGAGGGTACAGACAAGTTTAACGAAAATATGGAAGCGCTTAAGCATAATTTTCTAACCCGAGGTTATTTTAGAAAGTTAGAACGCCAAGAAAGAAAAGCGGCGAAAAAAGAGAAGTAAGACGCAGTTATTGTATTTCGGGCTAAAGACTTAATTAAGTTTTCGTTTTTAATGCTATAAAAGTAATTTCTGGACGCATACCAATTCGAGCAGGGAACCCTAACCATCCCAAACCTCGATTAACATAAAGGTATTGAGATTTGTGTTGGTACAGGCCGGCCCAATGTTTAAACTTATATTTTATAGGACTCCATTGCAAGTTTTTATATTGAAATGCGGCCTGCATACCGTGAGTGTGGCCAGCAAGAGTTAACGTAATATCGGTTTTATCTATAACTTCCTCAGGCCAGTGTGTAGGATCGTGCGACAATAGAATTTTAAACGGAATGTTTTCAATATTGGCCATCGCTTTCTTTAAATCGCCATACTCCTTAAAGGCGGGTTTTCCCCAGTTTTCTATACCTATTATTGCTATTTTCTCAGTATCTTTTGAGATAACCTCAGACGCGTTTAGTAATAATTTAAAATTAATTGTCTTGAAAAAGTGTTGAATCGCCTCAAAATTCTCCTGCTTTAATTCTGGTGTTTCCCATTCGCTGTAATCGCCATAATCGTGATTACCTAAAATAGCATATTTTCCTTTTTTTGCTTCTAATTTTTTAAAAACGCTGTCCCACCCGCGTAATTCCCAAGCATAATTATTTACTAAATCGCCGGTTATAACAATATAATCGGGTTTTAAATTATTAATCTTTTCAATAGCACTTTCTAGTTTTTTATAGGCGTAATTGAAACTACCTAAATGCAAATCTGAAATTTGAACAATCGTTAATCCATCGAAAGATTTTGGTAGGCGTTTAGATTCTATTGTATGATGGTATACTTTAAATTTATAAATAGCTTTAAAAACACCATGTAAAATCACGAAAAAAGGTAAGAATCCTGAAAGCACTCCAATTATAGGAATTATAATTAGCGACTTGTTTTCAGAAAATAAGAAGTTGGTAAAATAGAGAATTGAGATTACAATAATAAAGACAAGCTTGGGGACAAAAGATAAAACACCAAGCCCATAAAACCTGGAAATAAGTAATTGCTTTCTTACTGGGCTAATAGCGTCTAAAGTAATTTTTAAAACTAAAATGGATACCACCAACCCCACAGTGAACAGCCAAAACATAGTGTATAGTAGTGTTTTAAAAATCACAGAATCTACAAAATGCATTATGGATTGCAACCAATAAAAGGCGGTGATATCTACTAATAATAGGGCAACACATAATAAAATAATAGTTAAAAGAGAAAACGATTTCATAGTTGTTATTTTAGCGGTCCTATTTTTTTGACACCTCTAAGATATGGCCTTAACAGGATACATCCTACTATCGTGGATATTCATTGCGTTGATTTTTTAATGGAACCTACAAAACATCAAAAGGTAGTCTAAAATGATATTAAATAACTTAGGTCGTCTATAATAATCAAAACTTGTAATCAAGGTTTTATCATGTACAGAGAGCAAATTGTAACAGGCGTAGAAGGTAGTCGGTTTTGAAATTTAAAATAAGCGCTTTGGTACGAGTAAGATAACATTAAGAAATAATAACTGAGAAATTAAAATTACAAAGACTATTAATGATGAACTCTGAAGTTTGCAAGCGCTATTTTTTAGAGTAACTAAATAATAAGTGTACTAACGCAGAGTAATAACGACTATAAACGGGAATTGAGTAATGTTCTATTCTTGCTTTGCGATATTTACTTTAACATCCAATTCTGGGATTTTAATAAGCTCAATGGTGGCAGACGCTAATACAATTTTACCTTCTGAATTTTCAAATTCTACTCGAATTCTATCACTTAAATGGTGTTTCACAGAGCGTCGTTTTTTAAAATCTACAATATACCTAAGGTTAAATTTAATCCAATTATCGGTAAGTGATACCGCTAAGGTCGGTTGTACTTCAGCATCTTCTATATAATATTTCTTAACGATACCTTCCCATTGTGATTTAGAATTAATTGTAAATTCCGATAGTATTTCAGAAGCTATTTTAATAACAATCGCTTTTGCCAAATCAATATCTGATCCATAGCGAATAGGTAAATCAAGTTCATCCCAAATAAACGGAAAATCTTGCGAGTAATTATAAACACCTCCTTTAAAAACATAAGCATTACTCAACTTTACAATCCGACCGCTATAGTTATCGCCACTTATCCATCCTCCAATCTCCATCATGGTGGTGTACATACTATCCACATCAATAACATCGCCTTTAATATTATTAATTTCTATGCGATCTCCAGGTTGGTACACTTTAAATAAAAGAATATAAATAGAGCCGACAATACTCAAAATGAGCTCCTGCAAAGCAAAAGCCAACCCAGCGGTGATTACTCCTATAATAAGAGTCAAATCTTTAATAGAACCCGAAAAATAAGAGATTGCTAGCAAAAAAAGTAAAATATAGCCAAAAACCTCCGTGCCTTTTTGCGCTTTATACCGAATGGCAGTATTTGTTATTTTTCGTTTTAGATAGGCTCTTATTAATTGTATGCCTATTGTAACGACTAAAACAACAATCATAAACTTGAAAGCCATTAAAATAAAGGGATAATCATTAAACCAGTCTTGCATATTAGTTAGTTCTACCATTATATTTTTAAAGGAAGTGTTTTTAGAGTTCGAATATTTACTGGTTTTCGTAGTTACCTTATATTCTCTTCAAAAGTTTTTGTCATAATCGATAAATCAACTTTCAATACGACGTTGGTGCAGCCACTTATAAACTCCCCTTTTTTAATTCAATATTAAGCGTGCCGAGTAGAATGAGTTCCGATTTATTAATACCAGAGAAACTTACCGCTATCTCCCTAGCTGTTTTTAAAATGAGCATACGTATGTGGTCTGTAAAAATAAATTCATTTTGTTTTTTGAAGTCTATAAAACTATTGTAACAATCTTCAGCACTACGCTCTTTATCTTTACAAAGGTTTGTAAATGTATTAACAATGGTGTTTTTAGAATTGGTTATAGAAGACTCTTTAGGTGGCCAGTAATTTTTTATTAATTTCTCGGTGCCAATGACCTCTTCGTCTCTAACGGTATTATCAGCAGACGCAACAGCATAAAATAATTGACCTAAGCTTTGGTTAAATTGAAATGTTATGTTTTCGTCTGTATTCAAAATGCGTGTTTTTACGGCTTAAAAGTAAGTTGTTTGGTGCTTTATAACTATGATATAAATCAGTTTGAATTAAATAAAGAAAAACTTCACGGTTAGTATTAGGCTACCCGTTGCGAAACAATTAAATTTAAACCTAATAGTGTACATCTTAAATCCCAAATTAATGATTCCTCAAAATCAAGAAATATTTAATATACTACTCGAAGCTGTTTCAGAAGGTGTCATTATAGTGGATAGCACACAAAAAATTGTGGAAGTTAACCAGACTGCTGAAACCCTATTTGGATATAAAAAACGTGAGTTACTTCAAAAAGAATTAAATAGTCTGATCCCTCCAGAATACCATAAAAACCATCATAATCACTTTGAGAATTTCATTAAAAGTGGTGAACGCAGAAGTATGAAAGAGGCTTCAGATATTTATGGTTTAAAAAAAAACGGCTCTAAAATTGCTATAGAAGTTGAACTAAGTCCCTTTACCATATACAATAATAGCTATGTTATGGCTTTAATTAATGATGTCTCGGAACGGAAGGAAATAGAGAGAAATTTAATGTTAAAAAGTAGTGCCTTACAGTCTGCCAGTAATGGCGTTTTTATTACAGATGCGCTACAAGAAGATAATCCTATTATTTATTCTAACACTGCATTTCAAAATCTTACAGGGTATTCAAGCGAAGAAATAATTAATCGAAATTGTAGGTTTTTACAAGGGATTGATGGGGACAAAGACAGTCTTAAGCTATTAAAAGAGGCCTTTACAAACGCGAACAGTAGCCAAATTAAATTGCGTAATTATAAAAAAGACGGCACTTTTTTTTGGAATGATATTTACATTATGCCTATTATTAATAGTGAGGGTGTGGTTACTAATTATATTAGTATTCAAAATGATATAACAAACAGTATTAAAGCGGAAGAAGAGAGTAACCATTTGTCTAATATTATCCATAAGTCTTTAAATGAAATTTATGTTTTTGATGTACTAACTTTAAAATTTCTTAATGTTAATTACGGCGCACAAAAAAACTTGGGTTATACGCTCAAGGAGTTGCAAAAATTGACGCCTTTAGACCTGAAAATTAATGATAGTGTAACCGATTTTAGAGAAAACATGGCGGTTCTTTTAAAAAAGGATCTCGAAAAATTAGAGTTTGAAAGTGTTCACCAAAGAAAAGATGGATCGCTCTATCCTGTCGAGGTACACTTACAACTTTCTTGTTATGGAGAAAAAGAGGTTTTTGTTGCGATTGTTCTAGATATTACAGAGCGTAAAAATTATACTAAAAAATTAGAAAAGACTGTTGAGGAGCGCACCAAGCAACTTAAAATGGCGTTGTCTAAAGAAAAAGAACTTAACGAACTTAAAACAAAATTCTTAACGTTAGTGTCTCATGAATTTAAAACACCTTTAAGTGGTATTTTAACTTCGTCTGTATTATTAGGTAAATATAAACGTAGTAAAGAACAAGATAAACGGGATAAGCACGTTAAAATTATTGGTGATAAAGTAGAGTATTTAAATACAATTCTCAACGATTTTTTGTCTTTAGAACGCTTAGAATCGGGAATGTTAAAATATAATTTATCGCACTTTAAACTTAGTAAAGTTATAGATGAGGTTATTTACAACGCCAATATGCTATTAAAAGAAGGACAGTTTATTACATATCCCGATAATATTGATGATTTATCGCTCTTTCAAGATGAAAAAATTATGGTATTAGTGCTTTCTAACTTAATTAATAACTCTATATTATATTCTAAAGCGCATACAACAATAACTATTGGTGTAGCTCAAGATAATACTTTTACAACAATCGAGATTAAGGACCAAAGTATTGGTATCCCTTTAGCAGACCAGAAAAATATATTCGATCGGTATTTCAGAGCGCGTAATGTTGTTAATATTCAGGGCACTGGAATTGGTTTAAATATTGTTAAAACGCATCTAGAAAATTTAGGGGGTACCATACGTTTTACAAGTAAAGAAAACGAGGGTGCAACCTTTACAATAACGCTTCCTAATACGGCAAAACAATGACAAGTATTTTACTTATTGAAGACGATCTCGTGCTGAGAGAAAATATCGCCGAAATTTTAGAACTTTCAAATTATAAGGTTTATATGGCATCAAATGGAGCGGTTGGTGTGACTTTGGCTAATGAAATTGTGCCAGATATTATTGTGTGTGATATTATGATGCCCGAGCGCGATGGTTATGATACACTTAAGATGTTGTCTAAAAACGAGATTACAAAGTATATTCCTTTCATATTTCTTTCAGCAAAAACAGAACATAAAGATGTGAGAAAAGGAATGAATATGGGGGCGGACGATTATATTACGAAACCTTTTACAGAAGAAGAACTTATTAATGCTATCGAAAGTCGTTTGGCTAAGGCATTAATTCTTAAAGATTTTAATACGGTTGCTAACGGCGCTACATTAGAAGGTATGAAGTCTATTAATGACTTGAAAAATTTCTTCGATGATAATGGGACTTATTTTACATTTCAAAAAAATACCACAATTTATTGCGAAGGCGGTCACTCCAATTATATTTATCTCATCAATAAAGGTATAGTAAAATGTCATCAAAGCGACGAACAAGGTAAAGAGTTGGTTACTTCGTTATATAAAGAAGACGATTTGTTTGGTTACACTTCATTTACCACGAGCGTACTAAATAAAGCCACCGCAATTGCTATTGAAGACGTGCATTTAACGGGGATTTCAACTGTTCTATTTAATGAGTTATTAAGTGATAATCCTAAGGTTGCTTTGGAGCTGATGCAACTAATATCAGACGATCTTTTAATTGTAAAGAACCAATTACTGGAAATGGCGTATGGTTCGGTAAATAAAAAAACGGCAAAAACCATTTTAAAATTTGCTGAAAAATTAAATCGAAAACCAGAGGATCCCATTAATATCTCTCGCAGCGATTTAGCTAGTGTTGCAGGAATAGCCACTGAAACTTTAATTCGGACTTTAACCCGTTTTAAAAAGGAAGGTATTATTACTGCGGATGGGAGAAATATTAGAGTTTTGGATCTCGAGAAATTGAAAAATATGACATAGGCTTTAAAAAAGACTGTAATAAAATGAGCAATATCATTTTAAGTTTGTCGTCTTATCTTTAAATTAGCCATTCTAAAATTAATGAGCTATGAAAAACATATTACTACCTACAGACTTTTCTGAAAATTCTTGGAATGCCATAAATTATGCTATTCAGTTTTTCGAAAACCAGAAATGTAACTTCTATATTGTGCACATCAACGATATGAGTGATGCAATGACTAGTGGAGTGCCGCCATACTTAGACAAAAGCGAAAGAGAGGCTATTCAGCTCAAACAGTCAAAACATAAAATAAGCACACTTTTAGAACGTGTTGAAACCTTATCTATAGATCGTAAGAATCATAACTTTTACTCCATATTAGAAAAAAATATTTTCGTAGCAGGTATTCGTAAAATTATAGACCAAAAACAAATAGATTTTATTGTGATGGGGACTAAAGGTAAGTCGGGCTTGAAAAAAGTTATTTTAGGTACTAATACAGCCGATGTTCTTACAAAAGTAAAATGCAACACTTTAGTAATACCCGAAAACGCAACCTTTACTTCGCCTAAGGAAATTGCATTACCTACCGATTTTTCGCTAGCACATAATTTGCAAATTTTACAACCAATAGCCGAAATCCTAGAACGATTTAATGCTACATTACGCATTCTGCATATTAGTAAAAACAAAATAAACCTTAATAACGACCAAACGCAGAATAGAGAACTACTGGAAGATTATTTTCACCACCACGAACATCATTTTCATTACTTAACTGAAAGTAAAGTAGAAATTGGTATTCAAAACTTTGTAGAAAGCAGAGATATAAATATTATTTGTATGGTAGCAAAAAATTTAAACTACTTCCAGAAAATACTTTTACATTCAAAAGTGGGAAGCATAAGCTATCACACAGATATTCCGTTTTTTGTTATACACGAGAAAAAAGAGGATTTCGAATAAATAAATTCAAATTAAAAAGCTGTTTTAAGGATTTAGAATAACAATACAACAAGAATCCTAACCGTTGTTTTTTAAGCGAAATATTGGGCGTTATATAGCGGCGAGATTCTCTATTTTAGAGATCTCATAATTTAATTCTTAACTTGCTATAGCGCTTCTTTTTATAATTTTAGAACCCTCTAAACAAGCCTCTGAAAAAGAATAATTTTATATTATTTTTTTTAGAGGCGATGTGGGCTTTACGCTAATCACTCTTGTGCGTAATTAAAAGATTAAACCACATAAACGTTAAGCGAGGTAGTCGCTCATTAATTATAAATAATTAAGATTCACCTTAATTTACACACCGTTAATAAGAATTATCGGGAATACAAATTGGTCGCTATAAACGGAGGCGCTAAAAGTCTTATTTTAAATGGTGTAATCTGATATATATCATAGTTTCTCAAGAATTATGTACTTAGTTTTATAGTTAATATATAAAATAAGCGATCATGCTATCGATACTATTACCAACAGATTTCTCAGAAAACTCAGTGAATGCGATTAACTACGCTTTGGCATTCTTTAAAAACCAAAAGGTGCAATTTTATTTTATGCATACGTATAGAAATGCATTTTACGACCATAGTGATCTAAAATCGCGAAAAGATTTTGAAGTTGTTTTAACTAAGGTGAAAAAAGAGTCTCAAGAGAATCTTGAAAATCTGCTTAAAAAAGTGAATGAATCGGAATCAAATCCGAAGCATAGTTACCACAGTATTTCGGCCTTTAATACGCTTGTGGAAGAGTCGAACGACATCGTCGATGATAAAAATATCGATTTAATTGTTATGGGCACCAAAGGCAAATCTGACGCGCGAAATATTGTTTTTGGAAGTCAGGCTTTTCAAGTTTTAAAGTATGTACAATGTCCTGTTTTAACAATTCCAGCACAATATACTAATACGGCACTAAAGCGTATATTGTTTCCAACAAGTTATCTCATTCCATACAAACAACGTGAGTTAGAGTTATTGTGCGTATTAGCGAAATTGCACCGAAGCGCTGTAGATGTGGTACACGTTTCTACAAGTAATAAGCTGTCTATACGTCAAGAAGATAATCAAAAGTTTATAAAGGAGGCTCTTATAAATAGCACGGTTAATTTTAGCGTAAAAAACGGTAAAAATATCACTCAAGGTATTTCAGAATACATTCAAGAAAACGATATCGATATGTTAACGATGGTCAATACGCAATATTCCATTTTGGAGGATATGCTTTTTCCTTCTAAAATTGATCAAGTGAGCCTCGGCTTAGAGATTCCGCTTTTAGCGCTTCAAAATACGTCCCGCAATTAAAATATAACACAGAGTTATCCTTATGAAACATATACTTTTACCAACCGATTTTTCTGATAATTCCTGGAATGCAATTCAATATGCTATTACGCTTTTTAAAGATGAGAGGTGTACGTTTCATTTGCTAAACACTTATATTCCAGTAGTGTATACTGCCGAGTTTGTATTGGGGTATCCTGCGCAGTTGGAACTGGGAGATGTTATAAAAAACACGTCAATAAATAACCTTAATGCGTTTAGTGAGAGACTCTCTGAAACGTTACAGAAGAATTCCAAACATACCTTTAAAACCGTTTCTCGGTTTGACTACTTAATTTCTGGGATTAAAGAATTTATTTCCCAAAACGACACCTATCTTATAGTAATGGGTACTAAAGGCGCCACTGGTGCTAACGAGGTGTTATTCGGTTCTAATACAGTGCACGTATTTAAAGAAATAAAATGCCCTATATTGGCAATTCCATCGGGATTTGAATATCAAAAACCACGTCAAATTCTTTTTCCCACAGATCTTCAGATAGATTTTGATACAGAGCAATTAGAGGTGTTAAAACAAATGGTTAAAGCGCACCATTCTAAAGTTAATGCACTGCACGTTTCTATGGGAAAGGCATTAACGTCTAGACAGAAAAATAGCCAATCACAATTAAAAGAACAATTTGCAGACGCCTTCTTTTTATTTCATCATTACGAAAGTAGGACAGTTACCGCTGCAATTGATAGTTTTCAGACAACGACAGATGTGAATTTACTCGTAATGATTAATAATAAACAATCGTTTTTCGAAAATATATTTTTCAAATCTACCATAAATCAAATTGGTTTTCATATTAATGTACCCTTTTTGGTTATTCCTGCTACGCACTGACTTTTATCAGTATAAAATAGTATTTATAATGTTAGTTTAGCGTTTTATTTTAAGATAAACACTATGAAAATTAATATACTTTTACCAACAGATTTCTCAGTAAACGCTTGGAGTGCGGCTTTATATGCCTTCAAATTATACGAAAAAGAAGACTGCACATTTCACTTTTTGCATTCCTCGAACCTGCCAGTGGTGGCTATGCAGAACGTGTCTAATAAATTAGCACGTGTTATGGACGAAAACGCAAAGGCAGCGCTTTTAAAATTAAAAAAAATAGCCGAAGAATCTAAGGTGAGTATTACTCATAATTTTGAAACGATTGTAACTAATGAGGACTTAAAAGATGCGCTTGAAACCTGTGTAGAAAGTAAAAAAATAGACCTTGTTGTTATGGGGACCAAGGGAGCTACTAATGCAACAGAACGATTTATTGGAAGTAATACGGTAAGTATTATAAAAAGAGTAAAGAATTGTCCGGTGCTTGCTGTACCAGATAATTTCGAATTTGTTAATCCAAAACAAATTGCGTTTCCAACAGACTTTAGCCGTCTTTATAATACAGAGTTACTGCCGTTAAAACAGTTAGCAGAATTATTCGATTCTAAAATTAGAATTGTTCATCTTAATAAAACTGACGATATTTCAGAAGCTCAAGATTATAATTTAGAGCAGCTTAAAATAGCTTTAAAACAATATTCTTACACGTTACATTGGATTCCGGAATACGACAAAAAAGATCAAGGAATTAAAGGTTTTATTGAAGAGTTAGGTGTAAATATACTGGTTATGATTAATTACGAACATAGTTTTATTGAAAACATTATGAGAGAGCCGGTTATAAAAAAAATAGGTTTTCACCCAACTATTCCTTTTTTAGTTATACCGTGTAAAAGCTAAAAGGATGCGTATTATTATAAAAGAATAAATATAGAATACTATGAGACATCATATTCTACTACCTACTGATTTTTCCAAGAACGCTTTAAGCGCAGCGCTATATGCGATAAGATTATATAATAGCGAGCCGTGCACGTTTTACTTTTTACACGCTTGGTCTTTTTCAAATTCTAGTACGCGCACTTATATTAGTTCGGAGTACATTGATAAATTAGAAGAAAAAGCGCAATACCAATTGTTAGGGCTGAAAACACAAGCTGAAGCAGATAAAACAAACGCATTGCATAAGTTCGAGATTTTTTATAGTAAAGATCCTCTGGTAAAAAGTATTGAGGTAGCTATTGAAACTCACAGCATAGATTTAGTTGTTATGGGAACAAATGGGGCCTCAGGCACTAATAGATTTCTTTTTGGTAGTAATGCGGTTAGCATTATTACTAAAATGAAGCTATGTCCTATTTTAGTTGTTCCGGCCGATTTCGATTATATAGAACCTAAACATATTGGTTTTCCAACGGATTTTAAGCATTTGTATAGCTCAGAATTGCTCTCTTTAAAGCACTTTTCTAAGCTGTGTAATTCTGAGGTTAAAGTGGTTCATTTTAATGAAAGTGATGATTTATCACACAGACAGAATACTCATTTAGTACTACTAAAAGAGTCTTTGGAAGGGTATAAGCATAGTTTTCATTGGATGACAGATAATAATACTAAAGAGCTTGCTATAAAAGAATTTATTAGAGCACAGGACATTAATGTTTTGGCGATGATAAATTATAAACACAGTTTTATTGAGAGTATTACAAAAGAGCCCATCGTAAAAAATATAGGCTTTCATCCTGTTATCCCTTTTTTAGTCATTCCTTGTTTTAGCTAAAAACTATTACTTTAAATTGAGAAGGACGATGTTAAGTTATGTGTAATGGCGTAAAAATAAAAGTATGAGACATAATATTTTACTGGCAACAGATTTTTCTAAAAACTCCGTAAAAGCCATTCACTACGCTAGGGAATTATATAAAAATGACTTTTGCGATTTTTATCTACTTAATGCGTTTTCAACAACGCGCCCTATTTTAAAAAGTTTATTACAAGCAAATCCTGAAGGAGAATGGTACCAAACGGCAAAGCTAGACTCAGAAAATGGTTTAGCCAAGGTTTTCGATATTATAGCACTGAACGATAATTTTAACTCTAAGCATAGTTTTAAAGTCATTTCAACGTATAATACTGTTGTCGATGCCATTAAAATAATTGTAGACGAAAAAGACATAGAAATGGTTGTAGTGGGAACCAAAGGAGAAACAGATGCATTAACAACCTCTTTTGGAAGTGTGGCGGTTAATGTAATGGAGAAAATACGAAATTGTCCCGTAATAGTAGTGCCCAATAAGGCGCAATTAGCATTACCTAGAGACATCGTGTTTCCAACAAGTTATAAAACACATTATAAGAGAAGAGAACTCAACTATTTAACCAACATTGCTAAATCGTGTAATGCAACGATTGTAGTTCTCCATATTTTAGAGCAAGATGAATTGGATAAAAGACAGTTAGAAAACAAGAAATTACTTCAAGAAATATTAAAAGGGACAGACTATAAATTTCATAATGTTTCAAGTGATTCTGTTTTAAGTGCTGTAAATATATGTGTAGAAAGTAGATCTAGCGGTATGGTTGCTTTTATAAATAGGAAGCATGTTTTTTTCGAAAGTATACTTACCAATCCAATGGTGAAAGAAATTTCATTTCAATTAAACGTGCCTATTCTAGCGCTGCACGATTTAAGAAATTAATAAATAAGTCTATTAATATTTTAAACTAATCGTTTCCGATTACTCTTTTTTTCTTGATAAGAATAAACTCTAATTTTTTGAGACCGATTGTGATGCCAAAAAAAAAGAGTTTATCAATTAATACTTCTAGTAGAGTACTTTTATCGCAGAGCGCACTTAAGGTATTTAACGAATAAATTTAAAATTGCTCAATTAAGTAATTTATAAGATCTGTTGTCGTTACAATTCCGACTAAATTATCATTATCAACGACAGGTATAGCGTGAAATTCTTTTTTAGACAGTATTTCTGCCACTTCTTTTATGGTTGTATTTGCGTTTACATTAACTAAATTTTTTGCCATAACTTGTTCTATGGAGAACATATTATAAACCGTTGAATCGATCTCTTGTTCGTCTTCATAGGCGGCTTCAACAAAACTTATACGTAGTAAATCTGTGTAACTTAACATTCCTACAATCTGAGATCCTTTTACAACAGGAATATGTCTAATGTTATGTTCCTTAAAAATTTTTTCCGCGACTTCCAATGAATCATTTGTATTGAGTGTGATAACGTTTTTTGTCATTATGCTAGATACTGGTGATCTTTTTTTCATTACTTTTTAGTTTTAGATTATACGCTAAGTTAAAGCAAATAAGGTGTGTATAAGATGATAAAAGTCATTATGCACAGTAAAAATAGCTATAAATTAAGGGTGATTAAAACACTTTTTATTATATATTTTTGCGCCATAATATGCTTGTTTTTGCTATTAAAAATGATGACTTAAAAGTTTCAAAGCACAATTGAGATGTCAATTTTTTAAAAAAAATGAAGCAATGTTTTGTTCTGTAATATTATTTGTGCTAACCATAATTTTTAAATGGCTTTACTATCTTAATATAGAAAATAACTACGAGGCCTAGTTGCGCTAAAAATAGGTGTAAATTATCGTGCAATATTTCCAATGTAAAGCAGTCTTATAAGCACAATACATTATTTTATTGAGGGGATAATGCTAAATATGGACAGATAAAAACGTGGCGTTTCTAAAATAAATTTAGATTAGGTTGGAGCAATTAAAGGGAACTTAAAGTAGGTGTTCTTTTATTTTGAATAGGTAAACTAAGATAAGTTTTAAGTTAAATGTCGTTTTTGCACTATACACATTAGTGCACCTATTTATTTTTAGTATTGTAAATAAAATATAAATCCAACAAACGTAATTTTTAGATAATTAAAACACCGAGATTACGAGGGTTTAGAGTGGTGCCTTATTAAATAGCTGCTTGTGCGATGATGTGATTGTTTGTCTAATTTAGGTAATCGTTAGGTTTCGGTTTAACTAGGCTAATGGTTTTATAAAATTCCTTGTTTATATTTGCATTTAAATTTAATGGCAATTTAAATGAAAT
The DNA here is from genome assembly GCF_008086185.1 of Bizionia gelidisalsuginis. Lineage (NCBI taxonomy): Bacteria > Pseudomonadati > Bacteroidota > Flavobacteriia > Flavobacteriales > Flavobacteriaceae > Bizionia > Bizionia gelidisalsuginis. The sequence continues at coordinate 9,350 of NZ_VSKN01000026.1, read as the reverse complement.
TAAAATCTGTACTATTCTGCATTACTGTGTTGGTCGCGTTAAGTGCTTTTTCTCAAAATGACACTTTAGTGATCGCTAATGGAGATAGAATTATTGGAGAGATAAAAAAAATGGAGCGTGGAGTGTTAACCATTAAAACATCATACAGTAATAGTGATTTAAAAGTTAAATGGAAAAAAGTAAGGACGATTAAAAGCATTGAAAGTTTCCTGATAACGGCTTCCAATGGCACGCGTTATAAACTGGACGGAATAAACTCCGCCACCGCAAATGAAATTATTGAAATTAGTGACAATAATAGTGTTATAAATATTTCTGATGTCGTCTTTATTAAACCAATCAAAGATGGTTTTATGTCACGTTTAAACGCCTCGGTTTCTTTTGGGTACAATTTTACGAAGGCAAGTAATTTAAGTCAATTATCGTTAGCAAGCAATTTGGGGTATACTTCCGATTATTTTAGTGTTGGAGCTACCTTTAATTCCGTGAGAAGTAATCAAGATGAAGTAGAAGAAATTCAACGAACGTACGGGGAGTTGTCTTTTAATTATTTCTTAAAACGCGATAATTTCTTAATCTTCCAATCGGAATTTCTTTCTAATAGCGAACAAAAATTACAGCTAAGAATAACAAACAAGTTAGGTTTTGGTAAATATTTTGTCCACAATAACCGTATGTACCTTGCAGGTGCTATTGGAGTGGCGTGGAATAATGAAGACTTTTACGAAGCGCTAAACAACAACCGAAATAGTGGTGAAGCTTATGCGTCTTTAGAAGTTAACCTGTTCGATTTTAATGATTTGGGTTTAGTGTCAGGTGTCACCACTTACCCAAGTTTAACTGAGAAAGGGAGGGTGAGAACCGATTTTAAAATAGATTTTAAATACGATTTACCCTTAGATTTATTTGTTAAAATAGGATTAAATTACAATTACGATAACAGACCAATTGAAGGCACCTCGTACGATGATTATATTATTCGTACCACCCTAGGATGGGAATTATAATAAACAAGATTTAAACCCGAAAAAAAATGCCCCATAAGTATATAAGGCATTTGGTATAAATAGAATCAGGTTGTATTAAAATTGGGTTTGTTTAAACGATCGTTGTTGCATCAGACCTTTATCTTTATCGAAATACTCAATTACAAAATCATTATTTTGATTGAAATAACCAACTCCAGAGTAATCATTCATCGTTATAACATAGATTTCGTCGTTTTGAGTTCGTCTAGCGGTACCAAAAACACGTTCTGCCTCATTACTTGTTAGGCTCATTACAAAGCCTGAATTGGTCGATTTAAATCCGTACGAACGATCATTGTAAGTATAATAAGTGATTTCAGAAATTTCTTCAAAACGATCGTCATTATCTGGGTCAACGCTAATGGTTTTCGTTATTTTTGTTGGCGTTTCAATCATTGGTGCGTCAATCTCCCCAGATTTTAACGGCGCTGTTTTAACTTCCTGCTCTTTCTTGGTAACAATTTTAACTTTCTTTTCCACCATTTTACCATTTTCATTTACGGTTTCAGTTTTTATTTGAGTGGATTCCATTTTGTCTACTGGCTTGGTTTGTGCAAATGCGATGGAACCGACCATTAGCGTTGTGATAAAAAATATAGTTTTCATTGTGTTGTTTTTAGATTAATAATTACTGAGTTGTCAGCGTTAACTTATTTTGTTGCTAAAATTTATCCTAAATTTCTTCTTGTACATCTTCAACGACACCCAAAACATCTGGTGCATCATCAATGTCGTCGCACATTGTAGTGCCTTAAATTTTTTGTCTGCTCATTTCTCTTCTTGACACAAGATGAAAACAGCTAAGCTAAAAATTAGCGTTGAAATTATAAGTAAGCGTAATTTTTATACGTTATAAAGTTTTAGTAATAGAATAGTGGTTATAATTCGGTTGGTTAGGTTTATTCTATTTCATAGATCCTTTAATTAACGACAGGATAAAAAGAACGATAAAAATAAAAAATAGAACTTTAGCTATTCCTGCAGATGCTCCTGCAATTCCTCCAAAGCCTAATACTCCGGCAATAATGGCTATTATAATAAATGTGATTGTCCAACGTAACATAATGGTTTGTTTTAAGGTTAATAAGTCAATTCTTGACTTATACTTTTACTGAAATATCAGAAAAGATTGATAGTTATTTGTTACAAATCTAAAGGCAATTAGAAAGGTATTCTTGCTCATTTAAACCGTTAATTAACTCATTTGGGTAAGCGTTAATTTTTTCACAGTGTTTTAACAAAAAGCAATCAATAGTTATTATAATTTAACATAATTATGCTTTTTTAGTGAGTAAAAATAGAATCTGTCCGCGTCGTGATACAGTTAAATATCGTTTTATACGAACAACTAATAGTCTTTCAATTGACTTATTTTTAGACTGATAATCGTATAATACTATGAGATATGAATTATAAACTCTCTATCGACGCAACTCGGCAGGCTCTAGAAAACACATTCAAACGGTATTTCCTTTTTCCTAATATTTACCGAGCGCACAAAACAATAGATGGCGCTAAAGAAACTACGATACTTATTATTACATTGCAACAAAGTGATGTCATTTCTCAGGGTATTTGGGGGATTTTACCTCACAATTATGAAAATGATTGGAAAATGTTTCAGAAAGCGCTTAATACGTTAAGCGTTAAAAGTAAAGATGTAGAGTCCCAATCGCATTATGAAGAGGCCTTTTTTAAACGCTGATGTTTAATTTTAGTAACGGGTATTGTCGCTACGTATTTAAACGAGGGTGTTTTACAAAGAATTTTAATTCAAGCAAAAGATACAAAACCCTTCACCTTAGCAGGGATTTATAATGTAACAAACGATGGGTTTTTAACGGTCTCCATCATTAATACTCTAAAAAAAGAAAGTATTACTGGTAACAAGTCAATACCTCTAAAAATGCCAGTAATAATACGAGAAGCGCAAAGAGAAGACTGGTTAGGCCTTAATACAGAAATGAAAACCATTAAAATAATAGTAAAAAGCGCAAACGAATTGCGGCTCTACACCATTAAAACAACTTAATTTTTAACGTAAAGTTTAACGTCGCTTATTTTTTTGAAAAGCACTCGGACTAATTTTATACTTATTTTTGAATATCTTAGAGAAATAACTTCTACTACTAAAACCTATGGTGTAAACAATTTCCGAAATATTTAAATCACTTGTATTTATTAAGTCTCTCGCCTTTTCAAGTCTTACGTGTCTAATGTATTCGGTTACCGTTCTTGCGTACAACAGCTTAAATCCTTCTTGAAGTTTCGCTTGAGCCAAGCCAGAGTTTAGCGATAATTTCTCTAAAGAATACTCAAGAGAAACGTTATTAGAAATCGTGTTCCCAAGTGCTCGTATGGTTTTTAGTTCGTTTTTAGTTAACGATTTAGAAATGGGTTTGTTAGTCACCGCTTTATTATGCTGTTGCATATGTAACGATAGCACTTGGTAAACTTGCCCCTCAATAAGTAAAATACGGAGCATTCCTTTTTGTTCAACTTTTCTAAACTGGCTAATATGGTCGGCCAGTTTTAAGTTATAAGTTCCATAATAAGAAAATACATTTTGATAATCCGTATCGTAGAACACCTTATAAAGTTTATCGTTTAAAATAGACGCATCATTTAATCGTTTGTTAAGGAATTTAATTCTATTAATTTGAATAACATTAACTTCCAGTTTTATGCCTTTAGGATAATACTCGTTGCTATAACCCCCATTTTTACTTGTCATAATGACCGACTGAAATTGCTCGAGTGTTTTGTAATTGTCTTGATGGTTAAAACGGTGTTTAAAATGCCCGTTCAAACAATATATAAACGAAATAGGGTTATAAACAGAAGTGTCTTTTTTTAGAACAATATCTTCAAAAAAAGCAATATCATAGTATAAAAAATCACCTCCCCATTCAAAAACAATATAACGGATGGCTCCCTTTGCGACTGCGTTGTCTACCGTTAAAATGTGTTCTCCCCAGCGACTTTCGATAGTCCCTCCTATAACGTTTTGAATCTGCTTAATAGTACTTTCTGTATCTTCAGCAGTAATATGAATTTCCCTCATTACAAATTTTGACATGTAAATATAAAATATTAAACTTAAAAAGTGGCTATATTGCCTTCGTAAAAAAGAGGTCTACTGTTTATGGCCTGCGTATTAAATTAGTTTTAAGAAACACTCAGCAAATAATTATCTTATATGATTTCATTGAATGCCTACGATTATGCTTTCATAATTGGCTTTTTTCTAGTAACCCTTACAATAGGTTTTGTCGTTTCAAAAAAATCAGGTAAAAGCACGAGTGAGTATTTTTTATCGGGTCGTACAATGCCGTGGTGGTTATTGGGCGTATCTATGGTAGCTACAACTTTTTCTACGGATACTCCAAACTTAGTCACCGATATTGTTCGTAATAAGGGGGTGAGTGGTAACTGGGTATGGTGGGCTTTTTTAATAACCGGACTTTTAACGGTTTTTGTTTATGCTAAACTGTGGCGTAAATCGGGAGTAAATACAGATATTGAGTTTTACGAACTACGCTACGGTGGTCGACCCGCACGTTTTTTAAGAGCATTTAGAGCGATTTATTTAGGCGTTGTTTTTAATGTTTTGGCTATGTCGGCCGTAACCTTGGCGGCAATAAAAATTGGACAAGTAATGTTAGGCTTATCTCCTCTAGAAACTATTTTTATTGGAGGCCTCGTAACTGTTGTTTTTAGTACTGTTGGGGGGTTTAAAGGGGTGGTTTATACCGATTTCATACTTTTCTTTGTCGCGATGTTTGGTGGTATAGCCGCAGCGTATTATTGTGTTAATTTACCTGAAGTTGGTGGGTTGACGGCATTAATGGAAAATGAAAACGTAGTTAATAAATTGGATATTCTACCCTCTTTTACAGACACTGAAGCCTTAATAACTCTTTTAATAATTCCGCTTGCTGTACAATGGTGGAGTGCATGGTATCCTGGTGCCGAGCCCGGAGGTGGTGGTTATATAGCACAGCGTATGCTAGCTGCAAAAAACGAAAACCATGCGATCGGGGCGACGTTCTTTTTTAATATTTTACATTATGCCTTACGTCCGTGGCCTTGGATTTTAGTCGCGCTAGCATCATTAGTAGTCTATCCGGATATAGCAAGTATTCATGAAGCTTTTCCTAATATAGCTGAAGATAAACTAGGTCACGATTTAGCGTATTCAGCGATGTTAACAAAGCTGCCAAACGGACTTTTAGGTATCGTCTTAACGTCTTTAATTGCCGCTTATATGTCTACTATTTCAACGCATTTAAACTGGGGATCCTCTTATATTGTCAACGATTTTTATAAACAACATATCAAATCTGAGGCGTCCGAAAAAGAACTCGTTAATGTGGGGCGACTATCAACAGTGTTATTAATGGTTATTTCTGCCGCTTTGGCTTTAGTGCTCACAAATGCTTTACAATTATTCAATATTATTTTAATGTTTGGCGCAGGAACGGGGCTCATCTTTATTTTACGTTGGTTTTGGTGGCGTATTAACGCATGGAGTGAAATTTCAGCAATGGTCGTTTCTGGAATTATTTCAATTTTAATAAGTTTTACAAGTTTTGGCGATTGGCTATTTGGAGGCGCCAATATTTTAACAGGAGTAGAGGTTGATGGCCTAATGCCAAGCTGGATGACGTATCCCTTTATAGTATTGGTGACGACTGTATCGTGGCTGTTAGTCACTTTCTTAACGCCTCCCGAAACGAATAGTACTTTGTTTGATTTTTGTAAAAAAATACAGCCTGGCGGTCCGGGGTGGTCTAAAGTGATCGCAAAAAGTAAATTAGAAGGTAAAGATATCTCCGTGATGACTAGTGGTAGTTGGAATGTGCCTTCGGGAATTTTAGCGACGTTAGTAGGGTGTATCGCGGTATATAGCGCCTTATTTGCAACCGGATATTGGATTTATGGTCGTTATACCAAAGCACTATTATTAACACTATCTACAATCGTGTTTGCTTTTATTCTAAAGCTTTTGTGGAAAAAAATAAAAGCAGTTACTTTTTAAAATTAGGCACTATTTTTTCTTTTCGTACCTTGTGTAATAAGAGTATCTTTGTAAAAAAAAAATAAAAAGTATGCATAAAGCTGGTTTTGTAAATATTATTGGAAATCCTAATGTTGGGAAATCTACTTTAATGAATGCCTTCGTGGGCGAAAAATTATCGATCATCACCTCTAAGGCGCAAACAACGCGTCATAGAATTTTAGGAATTGTTAATGGTGAGGATTTTCAGGTAATTTTAAGTGATACTCCAGGTATTATAAAACCTGCATACCAGCTTCAAGCGTCTATGATGGATTTTGTAAAGTCTGCTTTCGAAGATGCCGATTTACTTATTTATATGGTGGAAATTGGTGAAAAAGAACTGAAGGATGAATCGTTTTTTAATAAAATCATCAGTGCTAAAATCCCGGTTTTATTGTTACTTAATAAAATTGACAAATCCAATCAAGAGGAATTAGAAGAGCAAGTTCAGCTTTGGGCAGAAAAAGTGCCGAATGCCGAAATTATTGCTATCTCGGCTTTAGAAGGGTTCAATGTAAAAGAAGTGTTCGATAAAATTATCGAGTTGCTTCCAGAATCTCCAGCGTTTTATCCTAAAGACCAGTTAACGGATAAGCCAGAGCGTTTCTTTATAAATGAAACGATTAGAGAGAAAATTTTAATACACTACAAAAAAGAAATTCCTTATGCTGTTGAAATAGACACCGAAGAATTTTTTGAAGAGGAAAAGATTATTCGTGTCCGATCAGTGATTATGGTAGAACGCGAAACACAAAAAGGAATTATCATTGGTCATAAAGGAAGTGCCTTAAAACGCGTTGGAGTTGAAGCTAGAAAGGATTTAGAAAAATTCTTTGGTAAGCAAATTCATTTAGAACTGTATGTAAAAGTAAATAAAAACTGGCGTTCTAATTCAACTCAATTAAAACGATTTGGTTATAATAAATAAGGAGGTTTAGACCTTTGTCTGTAACACATCTTTCATAAAACGGTAAAGTGCATTCATTTCAGCCTGATTAGAAGATTTACTTACCCTTGCGGCAAAGTACAATACAAACCAAACAATTACCATAAAGGACATACCCCAAATTTGTAATTGGTAGTCGGTGTTTAATGAAGCGTTAGAGTAAGCCCAAATGGCAAAAGCGATAAATAAACCGGCGACAGCGAAATGTAAAAACATAAAGAGCGTCCATACTGTTGGGTTAGGCCCGAATAAACCATACAGCCGACTGTTTTTCTCATCAACTTCATTTATTTCTAAATGTAACTGTGGCGACCAAAATTGTTGCTTAGCTTTTGGTAATTTAATAAATACGTGGTCCTCGATCCGCGAAACGATAAATTCCGTTTTTTGAGAACCTATAGTTTCAAAAGCATCTAAAATCAAGGACTTACTAGTGTTGAGTTGCCTTTTAAAACGCGGGCGCAAAACCACATCATTTATGTTTTTATTCATAATCTTTTAATAATGAGATTAAAATAGTATTTTTTCTTGACACCAAAACACTATCTTTGCAAAATAATTTGAAACCATGAGTAATATAGTAGCTATAGTAGGAAGACCAAACGTTGGGAAATCGACGTTTTTTAATCGTTTAATTCAACGACGTGAAGCCATTGTTGATGCCGTTAGTGGTGTAACAAGAGATCGTCACTATGGAAAAAGCGATTGGAATGGTAGAGAGTTTTCTTTAATAGATACCGGTGGTTATGTTAAAGGAAGTGACGATGTCTTTGAAGCTGAAATCGATAAACAAGTAATTTTAGCTATCGAAGAAGCCGATATTATTATTTTTATGGTAGATGTAGAGTCTGGTGTCACTGGTATGGACGAAGAGGTTGCTGAATTATTGCGCAAAGTAAAAAAACCAGTATTTTTAGTCGTTAATAAAGTCGATAATAATAAGCGTGCCGAAGATGCCGTAGAATTTTTCTCTTTAGGATTAGGGGAATACTTTACTATTGCTAGTATAAACGGAAGTGGAACAGGTGATTTATTAGATGCTCTTGTTAAAGTTCTTCCAGAGAAAGTAGAGCAAGAAGAGGAAGAAGGGGAAGCATTCCCACGTTTTGCTGTTGTAGGCCGACCAAATGCCGGTAAATCTTCATTTATAAATGCCCTTATTGGTAAAGACCGTTATATCGTTACTGATATTGCAGGAACAACTAGAGATTCTATAGATACAAAATATAACCGTTTCGGATTCGATTTTAATTTAGTCGATACGGCCGGAATTCGTAAAAAGTCTAAAGTTAAAGAAGATTTAGAATTCTACTCGGTAATGAGAAGTGTACGCGCGATCGAGCATAGTGATGTTTGTCTTATTATTTTAGATGCAACACGCGGCTTTGATGGACAGGTACAAAACATCTTTTGGTTAGCTCAAAGAAATAGAAAAGGAATTGTGGTTTTAGTTAATAAATGGGATTTAGTAGAAAAAGATCACAAAACGACTATTGAATTCGAAAAAGTAATCCGTAAGCAAATGGAACCTTTTACTGATGTGCCCATAGTATTTATATCTGTGTTAACTAAACAACGTATCTATAAAGCAATAGAAACAGCTGTTGAGGTTTACCAAAACCGGACTAAAAAAATTAAAACAAGCGTTCTTAACGACACGTTCTTACCAATTATAGAGAATTATCCACCGCCAGCATACAAGGGGAAATTCGTTAAAATTAAATATATTATGCAGTTGCCAACGCCGCAACCGCAATTTGCCTTTTTCTGTAACTTACCACAATATGTAAGAGATCCTTACAAACGTTTTTTAGAGAATAAGCTAAGAGAGCTTTATGATTTTAAAGGGGTGCCGATAAGCGTTTACTTGAGAAAGAAATAAATATAATTTCAAATGTTAAGAGTTTATAAAAGTTTTTTGCTCGAGTAGTTTAAACAATTAACGAAATACACGCCTTTTAGAAACCGTCTTAAGTTTTAAAGAATAAATAAGAACAGCATAGCCATATGCTGTTTTTTTTGTTTTATGCTGAAGTGTTAGAGCTTCAATTTATAAACATTACGCTAGCAAAAGTAGAGATAGAAAAAGAATAAGTAGACTTAAAGTGATACTCTATATTCTTTGCATAAGACTTAAGATGAAAAAATATAATTATTAATTGATAATTGTTTTCGACTTTTATTAACTGTAAGTTCAAGTCATAAGTGCAACACGGATATTTAAAATAGATGGGGCTAGCCCCATCTATTTTAGGCTCAATATTTATATTCGTTTTGAATGAAACATTATAAACAATTGACCTTGTCACAAAGT
>NZ_VSKN01000025.1:0-33211 GCF_008086185.1 Bizionia gelidisalsuginis | reverse complement strand
CTAAAGCGCTAAAAGCGATATAATAATCACATAGAATACACCAAAAAAACCTGAACAGTACTGTTCAGGTTTTTTTTATGCCTATAGTTAAACTTATGCGTTTTGTTGTTTTGTTAGAGCTGTAGGGATAGTGTTTAGTGTAAATAAGACTGTAAGCGCGATAATATCTATAAATATCGATAATGGGCTTCTTGATATATTATGCGTTATAAAAGAGCCTTACTATGATTACAAGTCATTTCTGGGTTTTAAAAGTAAGGCAGAAAGTTTTAGATATAAAAAAACCTGAAGCGCTAACTTCAGGTTTTAATAGGTTGTAATTGATTTCGATTTAATCGACTTCAAAAGTGATTTTTACATTCACTCTAAAATCGGCGACTTCATTATTTTTAATACTAGCGCTTTGTTCTTTTACATACACAGAACGAATATTCTTTACGCTTTTACCTGCGTGTATTACTGCTTTTTTAGTGGCGTCTTCCCAACTTTTTTCAGAGTTAGCTAAAATCTCAATTACTTTTAATACTGCCATAATGTGTTCGTTTTTAAATTAATAGATACCTAAAAGTACAAAAATTAAAACGAACTAACGTGCTGTATCAAAACGCATGGGTGCTTTAACGATAACGCAGATAAAAGTTAACCATTAATTGCTTCAACGGTGTTTACTTTTCCTTTTAGCATTTCTTTCAGCATATTTTCAATACCACTTTTAAGGGTAAGTGTCGACGACGGACACCCACTGCAAGCGCCTTGTAAAATAACCTTTACTGTTTTTGTGTCTGGATCGTAAGACTCGAATTGAATGTTTCCACCATCACTAGCAACTGCTGGTTTTATGTACTCTTCCAAAATATTAATAATTTCTTTCGAAGTATCGTCTAAAGTTTCAAAATGTGCATCGACTTTTTCTGACGCATTTTCTAAAACTTCAGGAGCATCTGGCGAAATAATTTCTTTACCATTCTCGATATAGCTTCTTATAAACTCTCTAAGTTCGTTGGTAATATCGTTCCATTCAGCAACATCGTATTTAGTAATCGATACGAAATTCTCGTCGATAAAGACACCTTTTACAAAAGGCAGATGAAATAACTCCGTAGCCAAGGGCGAATGCTTCGCAGCATCAATAGAAGTAAACTCGTAGGTAGCAGTGACTAATTTTTTATTGGCAACAAACTTAATTACCGATGGGTTTGGCGTGCTTTCAGCGTAAACGGTGATCGGTACTTTTTTAGAGGTTGCGTCTTCTTCAACAGCAATCCCTCCATTATTTAAGTAGTCTTCAATTTGTGAAGCCACTTCATTTTGTACATCTGCCCATTCCACTATGCTAAAACGTTCTATGGCTACAAAATTACTAGTGATATATACTTTCTTTACAAAGGGCAGGTAAAATAATTGCTGCGCTAAAGGTGACGCTTTTGCCTCGTCTATGTTATTAAATTCAAAGCTTTGATGCTGAGTTATAAATTGATTTAATTCAAATTTAACTATTGAATTATTTGAGGTTTCTTGAATAGATACTTTAAAAGAATTCATATGATTATATTTTTTTGCAAAAATACTAAAAGAAAAGCACAGATATCCATATATTTGGTTTTTATACTACTTTCAATTGGTCGGATATTTAAGCATTTTAACTAAATCCTTTTAAAATTGAAAGCTTTAACAAACGGAATCAAGAAATAAGAAGTAAATTCATATATTTGGCTACGTTTATAATTTATTTAACAATTAAGAGTTTATTATAACGTTACGATTATAATAAATAGTTAGATCACTATCTACCTTAAAAAAAGATTATGAGATTACAAAGGTTACTAATATTAGCAGTTTCAGTGTTTTTTTGCGCGCAATTTGCTTCAGCTCAAGAAGGGCTTCCCATTTATTCTGATTACTTAACAGATAACTATTATTTAATACATCCTTCAATGGCTGGTGTGGCAAATTGTTCTAAAATTAGAATAACAGGGCGACAACAGTGGTTTGGCGACGACGATGCGCCTAAGCTTTTAACCGCTAGTGTTAATGGTAGAATAGGAGATTCGCAATCGGGAATAGGTGCCATTGTTTATTCTGATAAAAACGGATTTCACTCACAAACAGGAGCGTACTTTACTTATGCACACCATATTTTATTCTCAAGAAGTGAAGTCGATTTAAATATGTTATCTTTTGGTTTAAGTGCAGGAGCTGTACAATACAAGCTAGATGAAACGTCTTTCTTATTCGATGGTCCAGATCCAATTATTGGAGGTGTGGAACAATCGGCAACGAACTTTAATGTAGATTTTGGATTTTCATACCACTTATACGAGTTTTACGCGCACGCAACAGTAAAGAACATTTTAAAAAATGAAGGTGTAAACTTTAACGAACAAGGTATTAGTTACGATAACTTAAGAACCTATTTGTTTTCTGTAGGAAATACGTTTTCGAAATATAATAGCGAATGGAGTTTCGAGCCGTCTGCAATGTTTATGTATAGAGATGCAACTGAAGAAGCGTCTATAGATATTAACGTAAAAGCATATAAAACTATGGAGTTTGGAAAATTATGGGGAGGATTATCTTACCGTAGAAGCTTAGATGGCGCCGAATTTGTAGATGGATCTGGTGTAAATAGTCAGAAATTACAATATATAACTCCCATTTTAGGGGTGGACATGGACAACTTTGTATTTGCTTATACTTACAGTTATCAAGCGAATTCAGTAGTGTTTAATAATGGTGGTTTTCACCAAATAACTTTAGGATATAACTTTGGTTGTAAGAAAGAACGTTACAGCTGTAATTGTCCTGCAATAAACTAAGTCGTTTTAAATTATAAAAAACACCTCGATATATTTTTATGTCGGGGTTTTTTTATGCGCCTTAGTTACTAGCCATTTTAATTTTCTGCACTTTTTTAGGTCTTTGACCTTTTTAAGTTTTACGTCTTTTAACGTATTTTTACGTAACGTATTCAGTATTTGTAAGCTGTGTTGTTTGTATTCTGTTCATTGCTTATATTCGTTTTAAAGCGCTATAGTGGTTGTCTATTTAGTCTGAATTTAAAATTATAGGTACGGCAGATTCCATTACAAGTAATAAAATAAAGACGTTAATGTAGAATATGTTTCAGTTTATAAAAAAACGAGAATGAGTAATGACAGATTAGAAATGAGTATAGGACATTGCACATTGAGTAAAACCATATAATTGTTAGGTTTTATATTACTTTTTTGAGAGTCTACATTTTATTTTAATACTAAAAGTATGTAAGTTTATCTTCACTAAATTAATAGCGCCAATGTAAATTGGTAAATAATGATACATTTTAAACACATTTCACTGATTGTCTTTCTGGTCGTATGCCCAATGTTTTTGATGGGGCAAACGCAACCACAAGTGACTGCAGAAACCAAAAACAGTTTTATAATTAAAGGCTTTGTGCGCGAGAGCGAAACCTATATTCCCCTTAAGAATGTAAATATACATGGAAATTTGGGAAGTTATGCGGCTTCAAATCTCGCGGGAGAATTTAAAATAGAGGTTCGGATTGGTGACGAATTAATTATAAGTCATAAAGATTTTGAAACTATTTATTATACCGTTACTTCCGATGACGATTTAACAATCGATGTTAGACCTGCTGAAGGCAATCAACCTTCTGCTTTAAACGCGAATAAACAATCGCCCTCATTTTCAAGTTTACTCGATTCTGCTTTGGTATATAAAAACACATCCGCAGAAAAAAGCATTCAATTCATTACTCAGAGTATAAGTAAAAGTAATTCGACAGCACAAAATGCGAGAGCTTTCGAAGTTTTGGCCGATGTCTATACGCATTGGAAACAATATGATTTAGCGGTTTCTAATTACCGCATCAGTCTAAATAGTAACAAAAAGTCTTCCGTTGAATTAAAATTGGCTAAAGGGTACTATTTTAATAAAAACTACCAAGAAAGTATTGCGCTTTATCAACACTTAATAAAAGAGAAAGGCACTACTAGCGATCGTGCCGAAGTTTATGAAGGTTTGGGCGACGTGTTTAGTAAAACAAAACAACACCAAAAGGCGATTACTGCTTATCAGTTGGGATTAACAATCGCGAAAAAACAATTAATTACAACAAAAGTAACCGATTTAAACAGTAAAATTGCTGAAGCTTATAATGCAAGTGGTGCCATAAACGAAGCGGGAAATTACTATAAAAACGCACTTAATTTAGCGACTAAAGAAAACAAGCAAAGAGCCATAAAAGAGAAAATTAAGGTCGCCGATTTTAATAGCGCTAATCGCGCTTATAAAGTCGAGATAAAACTCAGAAAAGAATCGTTGCAGGACATTCAAGATATTGAAGCCGATACCATAATCGATAACGCAAGCGATTACACCCTGCAAAAGCAAAACTATAAAATAGGAAATGCCTACTATTTGCAGCAGAAATACGAGGCTGCGATTCCATATCTACAAAGAAGTATCGTAGAAGCCGATAAGCGCGAAGATTTAGTCGTAGAAAAAGATGCCAAACGAAAATTGTCTGAGGTGTACAGAGACGCAGGGGATTTTGAAAAAGCGTTAAAAGCGTATGAAGAGTATACGCAATCTGTAGAAAAATTATACCTTAAAAAGGAACAGCAAATTACACAAGCCTCTCGTTTTAGCAGGAATATTGCAGCGCAACAAAATCGTATTGAATCGCTTGAAAGTGACCGCGAACTATCAGAAAGTAAGTACCACTTAAACCAAGAACAAAATAAGCTACAAACACTTATTATTTATTCTTTAATTGGTGGTGTTTTATTATTGTTACTGGCGGCGTATGTTATGTATAAGTTTATAAAACAGCAAAAATTAGCAAATAATTTACTAGCTTTAAAATCACTTAGAAGTCAGATGAATCCGCATTTTATTTTTAATGCATTAAATTCGGTGAATAGTTTTATTGCCACAAACGACGAGCGTGCGGCGAATAAATATCTTAGCGATTTCTCGAAATTAATGCGGGCTGTTTTAGAGAATAGTGAAGAAAATTTTATTCCGTTAACAAAAGAAATCGAGCTGATTGAACTTTACACAAAACTAGAACATTTCAGGTTTAAAGATAAGTTTGAGTATGTCATAGAGATCGATAAAAATATTGAAATTCTAGACTATAATATCCCGCCAATGTTACTTCAGCCCTATATAGAAAATGCGGTCTGGCACGGATTGCGGTATAAAAAAGAGAAAGGAGAATTACGAATTGCTATTTATAAAAAAACGGCAAATGCCATTACAATTAGTATTACCGACAATGGAATTGGTCGCGATAAGTCGAAAGCTTTAAAAACGGATAACCAAAAGAAACAAAACTCCAAAGGAATGGGAAATATTAAAAAACGGGTGTCTATATTAAATGCGATGTACAAAGATACATTGGATGTGTCTATATCCGATCTTAATATGGAAGACGGCACGGGAACCCAAGTACTCGTGACCTTAAAGAAACATTAAAATGTAGGGAGAATAGAATGTTTAATAATACACGATCAGACAAAACTATGAAATTACAAGCGATCATTGTTGAAGACGAAGCAACGAGTAGAGAGATTCTGAAAAATTATCTCAACAAATACTGCCCCAATGTAGCAGTGGTTGGCGAAGCTTCAAATGTAAATGAGGCTTTAGAAATTATAAGACTTACTACTTTAGATTTGGTGTTTTTAGATGTAGAAATGCCTTACGGAAATGCATTCGATCTACTAGAGAAAGTAGGCGATAGAAGTTTTGAAACGGTATTTATAACCGCTTACAGCGAATATGCTATTGAGGCTTTAAACGCTCACGCGTCGTATTATTTAATGAAACCAATAGCTATTGATGATTTAATAAAAGCGGTAGATTACGTTTGGGATATTAAGCAGAAAGAAGAAGCACTACAACACCAAGTGTTAATTCCTGAAATCATTAAAAATATAGAGGGTAAAATTACGATTCCGCAACAAGATGGCTTTGAAGTGTTAAGCAACGCCGATATTTTATATTGTAAAGCCGATGATAATTATACCGAAATCTATTTAAAAAATAATAAGAGGAAAGTGGTTAGTAAAACCCTAAAGTATTTTGAAGAAGCGTTAACCGACTTAGGGTTTGCTCGCGTGCACAAAAGCTATTTAGTAAACGTTAATCACGTTGTAAAATACGTAAAAGGAAAGGGCGGAAGCGTTATACTAAGCAATGGAGCTGAAGTAATGGTATCGGCTTCAAAGAAAGCAGCATTGCTGTCTTATTTTAAATAAATTTAATCAAAAAAACAGATAAAAATATGCCAATTATAAAACCAGTAAACGGAAAATCGCCTCAAATTCAAGACGATTGCTACATTGCAGAAAATGCCACAATTGTTGGTGATGTTACTATAGGGAAACACTGTAGCATTTGGTTTAATGCCGTATTGCGAGGCGACGTAAATTTTATAACATTAGGCGATAAAGTAAATATTCAAGACGGTGCCATTATACATTGTACCTATCTAAAGTACCCAACGATTATAGGGAATAATGTTTCTGTGGGGCATAATGCGATTGTGCACGGTTGTACCATCCACGATAATGTATTAATTGGGATGGGAAGTATTGTAATGGATAACTGTGTTATTGAAAGCAATAGTATTGTTGCTGCAGGTGCTGTAATAACGCAAAATACCGTGGTAGAATCAGGTAGTATTTACGCGGGTGTGCCTGCTAAAAAAGTAAAGGATATTAGTGAAGAGCTTATTAACGGTGAAATTAATAGAATCGCCGAGAACTATATTAAATATGCAAGCTGGTTCAAATAGGTGTTAAAAATCTAGATACTCAACTTTACGATTTTTTCCTAAAAGCGACGACATAGTCTGCGTATTGTTAGTGTTAATATAAAAGAGGTTCTTTCCAATTGTATTTTCATTGTTTATAAGATTATTACTCTCTAAGGTTGCTTTAGTATGCCTAGCCACCGCGAGGCCAGAATCTATAATACTAACTTTTTTTGGTAATAATTTTAAGAGTTGCGGAATTAAATAGGGGTAATGTGTGCAGCCTAAGACTAAATAATCGATGTTAGAATCGACCATTGGTTTGGTGTATAATTTTAAGAGCTCTGCCATCTCAAGAGAATTCATTTTGCCCTCTTCAATTAGCGATACTAGACCTTCACCGACACGCTCTACTATACTAATGTCACTCGCATATAGATTGGTCGTTTTATGAAATAATGCGCTAGAAAGGGTTCCTTTTGTAGCTAAGATGCCAATAGCTTTGGTCTGTGTTTTTAACGCTGCAGGTTTAATTGCGGGTTCAATACCAATAATCGGCACATTAAATTGTGCTCTTAAAATATCTATGGCATTTGTAGTGGCGGTATTGCAAGCGATAACAATAATTTTACAACCTTTATTAACTAAGTATTGCGTGTTCTTAATACTAAGTTCAATAATCTTTTCTTGAGATTGTGTGCCATAAGGAGCATTTTTACTATCGGCTAGATATAGGGTGTTTTCAAAAGGTAGAAGCGCGCGGATTTCTTTCCAAATGGAAGTGCCTCCAACGCCAGAATCGAATAAGCCAATAGGTTTTGTGTTCATTGCAAGAATATTAAGCTATAAAAATACAAAAGCCGCCTTGAAAAGACAGCTTTTGTTATTTAATATATTTAAGTTGGGTTTAGAAACCTAACTCTTTTTTTACATCTGTAAGTAAGTTTTTACCTTCAGCCATAATTACACCTCCACCTTGAGTAGAATCTAATACGTAATCGAAACCTTGAGCTTTAGCTACTTTTAAGATTGCTGTTTTCGCTTTTTCGGTAATTGGCTTTAAGAAATCAATTTCTTTTTGTTGTAAATCTTTTTGTGCAGTACTCGCATATTTTTGGATATCATTCTCCATCTGTTGCACTTCAACAACTCTTTTCTCGTTTTCTTCTTGAGTCTTTGTAGCTGCTTCTGCGTTGTACTTTTCCATTTTGGCTTTGTACTCGTTTTGCATTGCTTTAATATCAGAATCGTAAGTCTTACCTAACTTTTCCATTTCAGTTTGTGCCGATTTCATTTCGGGCATTGCTTTAATTAATTCTGAAGTATTAATATGTGCTACTTTAGATTGAGCATTTGTAAAGCTAGTTGCTCCAATAAATAATGCTGCTGCAATTAAAAGGGTTTTAAATTGTTTCATTTTAAAATAGAATTTGCGTGTTAAATTGTTAATTAATTAATGTTTAGTTATCGTTTTCTTCTTGTCTTTTTTCGCGGTCTTCAGCGGCTTGTCGCTTTTTTTCATCAAGTTCTTTTTTTCTAGCTTCTCTATCAGCCAATTTTTTGGCGCGACGTTCCTCTAGAATCTGTTCTCTTGTTTTTGGCTCTTCCTGGTTTTCGGCAGTGGTACTCTTCTCATTAACGTCTTCATTTACTTCTTCGTTATCCTCTTGAGCGTTGTCGTCTTCCTCATTATTTCTATCATTATTGCTATTTCTAGCGTCTATTTTATCTTGTCTTTCTTGTTCGCGTTCTGCAATAATTTTAGCTCTTTTTTCTTGAGCTTCTTTTCTACGGTCTTCAACTATCTTGCGTCGGGCTTCTTTTTTAGCTTCTAAAGCAAGCTCTCTTTCGTCTTTGCCTTCGTTAACTTCTACGAAAACATCTTCCTCTTTTGCTTCTTTTTTATCTGCGTTAGATTTTAATTGCTGACGTCTCGATGCTCTTGTTATTGTTCTTAATACTTGCTCACTAACATCGAAACGTTCTTCTGAATATAACATAACAAGATCGGCAGATTTATCGAATACAAAATCATATTTTTTAGCTTTTGCGATATCTTGAACGGCTTGAAAAATTTGATCTTGTACCGGTTGCATCAGTTGCTTCTTTTGAAGCATTAAATCACCGTTGGGACCAAATCGTTTTTGTTGGTAATCTAAAATTTCTTTTTCTTCAAAATCTAAATCTTCTTCACGTTCTTCAATTAATTCTTTTGTTAAAAGCGCTTTTTCGTTATTTAATTCGGTACGCTTTAATTCTAAGGCATTTAATTGTTCTTCAATTTCACCTTTCCATTGTTGTACTTTAGTTTCTAATTGCAATGTCGACTCTGTGTAATCGGGTACGTTTTGCAAAATATATTCAGTATCGATATACCCAATTCTAACACCGCGTTGTGCGTGCACAGACAGGCTAATAAATGTTAAGGCTAATACTAAAAAAAGGACTTTAAGTTTCATTTGTTTCATTGTCTTATTTTTTTGAAAAATGGAGTCATCACTCAATAATAATTCTTGATATTACTTTTTGTTTTAACAAGCTGTTTTCAAAATAACGCATTTTAATTCAAAATATTTAAAATCTTTCAGCAAATCCTTAAAATCTATATTGAAAATATCGTGCCAAAAATAAGGAAAATAAGAAATATAGAAGCCGATACTATAAAATTAGACTGTTTTCTTAGAATTGTTGTCCGATAATAAAATGCGTTTCCCAACCGTGTTTTTGTGTTTGCCCAGGAATATTATCGAAACCATGACCAAAGTCAATTCCCAATAGTCCAAAGGCAGGCATAAATATTCTTACACCAAAACCTGCTGAACGTTTAACATCGAACGGGCTATAATTTCTAAAGCTATCATAAGATCCACCAGCTTCTATAAACGAAAGAGCATAAATTTTAGCACTTTGTTTTAAAGTAATAGGATAACGTAACTCTAAAGAAAATTTATTATAAATAGCACCTCCATCCTGCGTAGATAACGCTTGGTTAGGATACCCTCTTAACGCAATAGACTCTCTACCATCTAAACTGTAGCTTCCTAGACCATCTCCTCCAACAAAGAAACGCTCGAAAGGAATAACTCCTCGATCTTGGTTATAAGCGCCTAAGAAACCAAATTCTACGCTTGATTTAAAGACAAACTTATCGACTGCTTTTGTATACCATTCTCCTTTAAATTTAACTTTGTAGAATTCTAACCATTTAAAACGTTCTTGGTCAATTTCCGACACTCTAGTTCTAGCTTCGCTTCTAACAACAGTAGAATTTTCTGGGTTGTCTTCTATTTCTCGGTTCGTATCTCTTTCTTCTTTTAATGCAGAATAGTCTGTGTTATTAAGTAAAGAGTAAGGGATAGACATTTTTGCGGTTACACTAAAGTTAGACCCTCCCATAGGAAACACAGGATCGTTGAACGTGTTGTTTCTACTTAACCCTACGGTGTAGGCTAAGTTGTTAGAGTAGCCGTCTCCAAAGGTAAATAAACCGGTATTATAGTTTTGTAAATCGTAATGTTGAAAACTTACCGCTTGAGACAATGTGAAATAATCGTCTGGAACGGATAAGCGTTTGGCTAAACCAAATGTAATTCCTGTAATATTAAAACGCTTGTCTTTATCTGCATCTCTAGTCTGTGGATTGTATAAAAATTGTTTAGTATGCGAAACAGACGTTGAAAACTGTACGGGTTTTTTTCCTCCTAACCAAGGCTCAGAGAATGAAAAGCTATACGTTTGGTAAAAACGACTCGCTTGTAAACGCAATGCTAATTTTTGTCCGTCTCCCGAAGGAATTGGCTTATATGCGTCTTTATTAAAAATGTTTTTTAAGGAAAAGTTATTAAATGATAACCCTAAAGTACCAATAAAACCACCACCACCGTAACCACCTTGTAGCTCGATTTGGCTAGATCCCGACTCAACGACAGCGTATTCCATATCTATAGAGCCTTCGTCTGGGTTGGCGTTTTTAAAGTTTGGAGATAACTGCTCTGCATCAAAGAAACCTAATTGACTTAATTCTCTTACCGTACGTACCACATTAGATTTACGGTATAATTCTCCCGGACGCGTTCTTAACTCTCTATAAATAACGTGGTCGTTTGTTTTTTCATTGCCTACAACGGTAACTTTATTAAAGTAGACGGGTTTACCCTCTACAATACGAATCTCCATATCGATTACATTCCCTTCGGCATTGGTTTCTACAGGGTTAATGCTAGAGAATAAGTAACCGTTATCTTGGTATAAGTTTGTAATGTCGTCGCCATCTGGTTTTGTGTTGTCAGCAATTCTTTTTTCTAATAAAACACCATTGTAAGTGTCTCCTTTTTCTATGCGAAGTTTACGCCTTAAGAAATCATCAGAATATACGGTGTTACCAATAAAAGAAATATCGCCAAATTTATATTCATCGCCTTCTTCCAAGGTAATTGCTAAACTAATAGTCTTTTTGTCTTCTTTTATTAAGGTGTCTGCGGTGATACGTGCATCTCTATATCCGTTTTCTTTGTATAAATTAACAACGCTTTCTAAATCCTCTTTATACTTTTCTTCAATGAATTTAGAGCGTTTTAAAAATCGTAAAAAGAACTTTCGCTTTGTGTTCTTCATCGCTTTTCTAAGTTTTTTATTACTTAGAACAGAGTTACCTGTAAAGGTAATATCGCTAATTTTTACTTTCTCACCTTTGTCTACAGAAAGCACCATATTTACTCTTGCTTTCTGTATAGAATCTTCTACAGTGAATGTGGTTATGTTTACTTTGGTATTTAAATACCCCTCTTTTTTATACTTATTCTCAAGGTAGTTTTTGGTGGTGGTAATTAAGTTTTCGGTAACCTTAACGCCTTTTTCAAGTTTGTTATCTTTAATTAACGATTCTTTTTTACCTTTCTTAATACCCGCAATTTTAATGTCGTTAAGTTCTGGTAAATCCGATAGTCTAATTTCTAAATACGCCGAATTGCCTTCCACTTTTATTAAGTAGATTTCAATATCATTAAACAAGTTAGAGTTCCATAGCTTTTTTATGGCTGCACTTATTTCTTCCCCTGGAATTAGGACTTCTTTGCCCTTTCTAAGTCCAGAATAGGTGATAATAGTCTGTGCGTTAAAACTGGTATTACCTTTTACGGTAATATCTGCTAAAGTGTATTTTTCACCGTTAGCATACGAAAGGTTTTGTGCTGTTGCAATTTGGCTTGATATTGTAAATAATACAAGTAATGCGAATTTTAGTAATGTTTTCAAAGATAATTTTTTAGCTAATTTGTTCACTTGTTTTCCCAAATCGTCGTTCTCTATTTTGATATTCAATAATAGCATCATACAAATGTTGCTTTTTAAAATCTGGCCATAAAACCGGCGTAAAATATAATTCTGCGTAGGCTATTTGCCATAGTAAAAAATTACTAATACGTTGCTCTCCGCTGGTGCGTATTAATAGATCTACATCTGGTAAATTTTGCGTGTAAAGATGCTCATTAATAATTGATTCATCAATTTTTTCGACAGAAATTATATTATTTTTAACTTTAACACTAATTTCTTTAATAGCGTTAATTAACTCTTCTCTCGACCCGTAACTAAGGGCTAAAGTAAGCGTCATTCTAGTATTGTTTTTTGTAAAATCAATAACCTCATTCAGTTCTTTATAGACTTTTTTTGGAAGTAATTTAATGTTTCCTATAGCCTTAAGCTTAATGTTATTATCAGTTAATGTTTTTATTTCTTTTTTTAATGAAGAGACTAAAAGGCGCATTAGTGTGTCGACTTCAACTTTAGGGCGGTTCCAATTTTCGGTGGAAAACGCGTAAAGTGTTAAGTTCTCTATGCCTAATTGTGCCGAAGCTTCTACGGTTTCTCGCACAGACTTCGTTCCTCCTTCGTGTCCAAAAGCGCGAAGCATTCCTTTTTGTTTAGCCCAACGCCCGTTGCCATCCATTATAATAGCGAGATGTTTGGGCAATTTGCTTGTATTTATTTTTTCTAAACTCAAAATTAGTTGGGGCAAAAACAAGGGTTTCTACCAAAGGTATAGGTTAAGGTAACACCCGTAAAAGTGTACCAGTCGTTATTATTTATATTTCCGAAGCTTTTAGACTCCATTAGGTTTTCGCTATCTGGAACGCTGCCGTCGAGCTCGTCTGAGAACGTGTAGCGCGCGCCTACTTCTAGCGCCAGAATAAACTGAGAAGAAATAGAGGCTTTAAATCCTAAAATTAACGGTATTCCATAAGCAAAACTAGAGGTTTCTTCACTCACCACTGTACCATTATTAA
Organism: Bizionia gelidisalsuginis; assembly: GCF_008086185.1. Taxonomy (NCBI): domain Bacteria; kingdom Pseudomonadati; phylum Bacteroidota; class Flavobacteriia; order Flavobacteriales; family Flavobacteriaceae; genus Bizionia; species Bizionia gelidisalsuginis. The sequence goes on along the minus strand of NZ_VSKN01000025.1, from coordinate 20,161 downwards.
AATAAAAATTATCGTGTTTTGCAATACTTATTCCTGAATATAGATAGGGAGTAGCAACAGGTCTGCTGCTATGTAAATCGAAATCTAAAAATGTAAATTCCATTCCTGCCGATAATTCTACGATCTGATTGGTAAATTCATATCCGCGATCTTTTCTTCCTAAATCATCAGACTTGCTGTCTAAACCTTCTAATTCTGAAAACAGCAACGATACGCGCCAAGAGTGTCTCGGACTTCTATTCCATTTGTAGATGCCACCAATAGCCAACTGACTTGGTGAAATGTAACTGGTGGAACCAACATCGCCAATAAAATTACTTCCCCCAACAAACACACCTAATTCATGTATTTGTGCAGAACTTAATTGTATGCTAAAAAATGTTATTAATAAAATAGAAATATATTTCATAGATGTTCAAAAGTTTGCAAATATAATAAACTAAGATTAGCCTATGCCAATTTGAATTAAATAGTTATAGGTTTTAAAACAGATTTCTTAGTTAATTATTGTTTAATTTCTCTTGTCTTCGCCCCAAAGTAATTTTTTACGTAAAGTGGTTAAAAAGCTTTCATAATGTAACTCGATCATATTAATCGTGAAATCGGCTTTTTTTATGATGATACTTGTGTTGTTACTTAAGGTTATTATTCTAGAATCTAACGACACCAAATAATAATCTTCTCTCCCGTTTACTTTTAATTCAATTTTAGTAGCATCTTTAATTACCAAAGGTCTTGCGCTTAAATTGTGCGGGGCAATAGGCGTTAATACAAAGCTAGAGGTGTCTGGTGTTATAACAGGCCCGCCACAACTTAAGGAGTAACCAGTAGAACCCGTAGGTGTAGAAACAATTAAACCATCACTCCAATACGACGTTAAATATTCGTCGTTAAGTTTTGTGTCTACAGTAATCATTGAGGTTGTGTTCTTTCTGCTTACTGCGATTTCATTTAATGCAAAATTTAAGTCTTTAAGATCGCTGTTTTCCTCTGAGGTTTCTATAGAAAGTAAGGAGCGTTTCGATATTTTGTAGTTTTTATTAAATATGTGCTTAATAGCATCTTCAATCTCGTCGTGCTGTATGGTTGCTAAAAAACCTAAGCGTCCAGTATTAATACCAACAATGGGGATGTTTAAATCTTTAACGTAAGTAATAGCTCTTAAAATAGTACCATCACCGCCAATACTAACCAGTAAATCGTAAGTCGTATCTAATTCTGAAAAGGTTTTAGTCTGTAAAGGAAAATGAAACTCGTCTTTAATAGCATTGAAAAACTCTGTTTCAATAGCTATCGATGCTTTGTGTTTTAATAAAGCATCAATTAAAACCTTTGTAGAATGGATTGAATGCTTTTGGGGAAATTGACTATAAATAGCAACTTTCATAAACTATATGTTAAGATATTTATTTAAATAATCTGAGCGTTCTTTTAATCCTTCAATATAACTATCTTCCTCGTGGCCAGAAATAATATGGTAACTGTAGCGTCTAAAAGTTTGCATAATTTCGCTAAGTCCAGTACTGGTGATTTTTAATGTAATTTGAGCAATATCATTTTCAATTTTAGAAATAAATGCACCTAGCAATTTTCCATCGTTAGATTCTACAATCTGACTAATTTCACTAAACGAATAATCGGCTAGTCCTTTTTCTATAATTAAAACCGCTCCAGCTTCAGCAAAAAATGGGGTTTCATTAAATAAGCTAATAATATCATTGAGTTCGTAATAGCCCAAGTATTTATTTTTCAAACTTAGAATGGGCATAATATTGCATTTGTTTTGTGCAAAAGCTTCTAAAATATCTAACCAATCGGTAGTGTCGCGAACAAAAAAGCCTTCCGCAGCATAAGCACAATCTTTAATTTGCTTCCGACTTTCGAAACAGTGCACATCGGTTTCCGATAGGCATCCCAAATACACATCATCGTCATTTTTTATAGGTATATGGGAATAGGTTAACTGAGTAAATAGCAATTGTAAATCGCTAATTAAATCGGTGTTTTTAAGGGGTTGTATGTCGTTTATTACGTATTGTGAAAGATTCATCATAGGTCGCGTTAACTTTGTGCAAATTAATTAAAATTTAATACACTTACGTAGTTCTACTTTGTATTTTTGTGTTTTAAATACTTCAAAATATGACAAAACTTAGTGTTAATATAAATAAGATAGCCACTTTAAGAAATTCTAGAGGGGGCGATATGCCTAATGTTGTGCGGTTTGCGAAAGATGTTCAAGTTTTTGGTGCAGAAGGTGTAACCATTCATCCTAGACCAGACGAACGACATATTCGCTACCAAGATGCTTACGATTTAAAATCTGTGGTGCACACCGAGTATAATATTGAAGGAAATCCAATCCAAAAATTTATGGATATGGTTTTAGAAATAAAGCCAACACAAGTTACTTTAGTGCCAGATAGTATTACTACTTTAACCAGTAATGCGGGCTGGGATACAATTAAACATAAAGATTTTTTAGCCGAAGTCATTCAGACATTTAAACACAACGGGATTAGAACGTCTATTTTTGTCGATCCTGAAATACGCCAAATTGAAGGCGCAGCAAAAACGGGCACTGATAGAGTAGAATTATATACGGAAGCTTTTGCACACCAGTATAGTTTAGGCGATACAAAAGCTATTTTGCCCTATACTAAATGTGCAGAGGTGGCCAATACTTTAGGTCTAGGTATTAATGCGGGTCACGATTTGTCTCTAGAAAACATCGCCTTTTTTAAAGCAAATATTCCGGGATTATTAGAAGTGTCTATAGGACACGCGTTAATTTCGGAAAGCTTATATTTAGGTGTAGAACACGTTATAAATAGTTATTTAGAAAAATTAAGATAATGCAATTACATTCAAATATTTTAGGTGAAGGTAAGCCGTTTGTTATTTTACACGGTTTTTTAGGAATGAGTGACAATTGGAAAACGTTGGGGAAAAAGTTTTCTGAAGCTAATTACGAAGTACATTTAGTAGATCAAAGAAATCACGGTAGAAGTCCGCATAGCGACGATTTTAATTATGAAGTACTCGTTGACGATTTAAAACACTATTGTATAGAACACGGTTTAAAAGATATTATTCTTTTAGGGCATTCTATGGGTGGAAAAACGGCAATGCTTTTCGCAACTACGTATCCAGAATATGTTTCGAAGTTACTGGTTGCCGATATTTCACCACGATTTTATCCCACACATCACGACGCTATTTTAAAGGGATTGAAATCGTTAGACTTTGAGGTGTTAACTAGTCGCGGAGCAGCCGACGAGCAGATGGAACATTATGTGCCCGATTTTGGAACACGACAATTTTTACTTAAAAACCTCTATTGGAAAGAAAAAGGTAAATTAGCATTACGAATGAATTTAGACGTACTAACCAATCAAATTGATAACGTTGGCGAGGCGTTACCGGTGCACTCTAAATTCGAAAAAAACACGTTATTCTTACGGGGCGACAAAAGTGACTATATTGGGCCTCAAGACGAATCTATTATTACCTCGCATTTTGTAAATGCATCTATTGTAACGATACCAAATGCAGGACATTGGTTACACGCTGAAAACCCCAATGCGTTTTACGACGCGGTAATTCAATTTATTAAATAACAATCCAAATCAAACAATCAAATACGCAAAACTTATGAAATTAATTTTTAGACTTTTATTAAGCGCTATAGCTGTTGTGGTGTTAGCAAATGTACTTGGAGGTGTTTCAGTTGATGGTTATGGTACAGCAATTATTGTGGCACTTGTACTCTCTATTTTAAACTTATTAGTAAAACCTATTTTAGTTATTTTAACCTTGCCAATAACCATTGTTACTTTAGGGTTGTTTTTGTTAATTGTTAATGCGGCGGTTATTTTACTAGCCGATAGTTTAATCTCAGGGTTTTCGGTAGACGGTATTTGGTGGGCTGTGCTGTTTAGTATTTTACTATCTGTACTGCAGTCGTTTTTACATTCATTATTAAAAGACGACTAATAACTAGCGAAAAAACAGAGTCTTAAAAATAAAATGAGACTGAAACACAAGGTGTTAAAAACTTTGATAGAGTGTAAAAAAGTAGTACTTTTGCACTCTATTTTTATTTAGTAAAAAAGTGAATTACTAACGCCTATATATTATTCAAAATGAATATTACAAGAGAAAACATAGATGCATTAAATGCAGTAGTAACAGTAGATATCGCAAAGGACGATTACAGTAATAAAGTTGAAAAAATCTTAACAGATTATAAGAAAACTGCTGACATTCCAGGATTTAGAAAAGGCCAAGTGCCAATGGGAATGGTTAAAAAGCAATACGGTAAAGCGGTATTAATAGAAGAGGTAAATAAATTACTTAAAGAGTCTTTAAATAATTATTTATCGACAGAGAAGTTAGATGTTTTAGGACAACCACTTCCAAAAACACAAAACGAAATTAATTGGGAGGCCGACGATTTTTCTTTCGAATTTGAATTAGGGTTAGCTCCAAAATTTGATGTTGATTTAAAAGGAGAGAAGGCAATCACACATTATAAAATTATAGCCGACGATAAAATGATCGACGAGCAAGTAGAACGTGTCCAAAAGCAATATGGAAAACTAGTTTCTCAAGATACCGTTGAAACAGATAGTGAAATTTCTGGTGTTTTTAAAAATGAGGAAGAAGGCATTGTAAACGCTGTAACTATAACTTTAGAGAAATTTAACGAAAAAGCAACAGGAAAGAAATTTGTAGGTGCTAAAGTAGGCGATGTTATAACCTTAAAAACTAAAGGGCTTTACGAAGACGATCATGAATTAATGGACGCTCTTAAAGTAGAGCACGATAAAGCACACGGTTTAGACATTGAAGTGACTTTTGAGATTACAGAAATCAACGAAAGAGAATTAGCAGATGTAGACCAAGAGTTATTCGATAAAATGTTTGGTGACGGTGTTGTAAAATCAGTTTCAGAATTAAAAGCTAAGATTAAAGAAGATGCTGAAAAGCAATTCGTACAACAATCAGATCAAAAATTATTAAATGACATTACAGAATATTTAGTAGAAAATACAAAGTTCGACTTACCGTCAACATTCCTTCAAAAATGGATGCAACAAGCTGGTGAAACAGAGCTATCTGAAGCGCAAGGTAAAGAGGAGTACGAGAAGTCTGAAAAGAGCTTGCGTTACCAATTAATCGAAGCGAAATTAATGGAAGCAAACGGTATAAAAATCGATTTTGAAGAAGTTAAAGAAAACGCTAAGACAATGATTAAAATGCAAATGGCGCAATTTGGTCAGTTAAATCCTTCAGATAAAGAATTAGAAGATATCGCTGCGCGTGTCTTATCTAATCAAGAAGAGGTGAAACGTATTTCAGAACAAGTTGTAAGTCAAAAACTACTTAACCTATACAAAGAGAAAGCAAACGTGAAAACTAAAGAATTAACTTACGAAAAGTTTGTTAAAGAAGTTTACGGCGATAAATAAGCAGTCTTTTTTTAAAGAATTATCATTATCTTTAGGCGTTGAAATGTTATCGTTTTAACGCCTAAAATTTTTCAGTTAAATTCAACTTAAAAAGTTTTACAACCACTGATTTAATGGTAAATTAAAAAAATAATCTTGTAAATATTACAGGATATATAACTCAATTATAAAGCAATAGTTACACTATGGATTACGGAAAAGAATTCGAAAAATTCGCAATAAAAGACCAAGGGATTAACAGTATGTACTACAATAAAATTATTAGTAGTATGTACCCACAAGACCTGACTCCAAATATTATTGAAGAACGCCAAATGAATGTTGCTATATTCGATGTGTTTTCTAGATTAATGATGGATCGTATTATCTTTTTAGGAACAGGAATTAACGACCAAGTTGCAAATATTATTCAAGCACAACTTTTGTTTTTAGAGAGTACAGATGCTAATAAAGACATACAAATATATATTAACTCTCCAGGAGGGGGTGTGCACGCAGGATTAGGTATTTACGATACAATGCAATTTATAAAACCAGACGTAGCGACAATTTGTACTGGTATGGCAGCCTCTATGGGAGCTGTGTTATTATGTGCAGGTGCAGCAGGAAAACGTAGTGGATTAACGCACTCTCGTGTAATGATTCATCAACCATTAGGTGGTGCTCAAGGTCAAGCTAGTGATATCGAAATTACGGCAAGAGAAATCTTAATCTTAAAAGAAGAGTTATACAATATTATTAGTAAGCATTCAGGTCAAGATTTCGATAAAATATACAAAGATAGTGATCGTGATTACTGGATGAAATCTGATAAAGCGAAAGAATACGGAATGATCGACGAGATTTTAGTTCGTAGTTAATAAATAAAAGAATACAAACTGCTTTTCTTGTATTAGGGGAGCAGTTGTAAAATACAAAGTATGGCAAAGGAAGAATTAGAATGTTCATTTTGTGGTAGGAAAAAGCCAGAAACTAGCTTATTAATAGCCGGGTTAGATGCGCATATTTGCGATCGTTGTATCGAGCAAGCTCACGGCATTGTGCTAGATGAGTCGAAACAAACGGACAATAGCGACTTGTCGGCGGAATTAATGCTAAAGAAGCCACAAAAAATCAAAGCCTTTTTAGACGATTATATTATCGGGCAGGATTACACCAAAAGAGTGATGTCTGTGGCCGTTTATAATCACTATAAGCGTTTATTACAGCCCGTAAGTAAAGACGATATCGAGATCCAAAAATCGAATATCATTATGGTTGGGCAAACAGGTACAGGTAAAACATTAATAGCAAAAACTATTGCAAAAATGTTAAACGTGCCTTTAGCTATAGTAGATGCGACTGTTTTAACCGAAGCGGGTTATGTTGGTGAAGATGTAGAAAGTTTATTAACACGTTTACTTCAAGCAGCCGATTATAACTTAGAAAAAGCAGAAAAGGGAATTGTTTTTATAGACGAAATAGATAAGATTGCACGTAAAGGTGATAATCCGTCTATTACGCGCGATGTCTCTGGAGAAGGAGTGCAACAAGGGTTGTTAAAACTTCTTGAAGGTACTGTAGTTAATGTACCACCTAAAGGTGGGCGTAAGCATCCAGACCAGAAGTTTATCGAAGTAAATACAGAAAACATCTTATTTATTGCAGGTGGTGCCTTTGATGGTATTAATAAAGTGATTTCAAAGCGACTAAATATGCAAGCGGTTGGTTATAGTGCTTCTCTAAGCGATAATAACATTGATCACGATAATTTATTGCAATATATTATTCCTAGGGATTTAAAAGACTTTGGTTTAATACCAGAAATTATTGGTCGTCTTCCAGTGCTAACACATATGAATCCGCTAGATGCGGAGACATTGAGGGCTATTTTAACAGAACCTAAAAATGCCATTATTAAACAATATAAGAAGTTGTTTGAAATGGACGAAATAGATTTAAGTATCACCGAAGGTGCCTTAGGTTATATTGTAGATAAAGCTATCGAATATAAATTAGGAGCTCGTGGATTACGTTCTCTCTGCGAAGAAGTATTAACCGATGCGATGTTCGAATTACCAGGAACAGACGTAAAGGAATTAAAAGTAACAAAAATTTACGCAGAAGATAAATTATCGAAAACAACGCTTAAAAAGTTGAAAGCCGTGTCTTAAAACGTAAAAGTATATACTACTAAAACCCTTTCATTATTATATTGAAAGGGTTTTTTTATACCGTCTTTGTAAAAATTCTGATTTTAAGAAGTGTAGCGCACTACAAAAAAGTTTATTCCTAAGTATTGTGTTCAGCCCACTAAATTAGTTGACCTAAAGAGGGTGATTTCTATATAAAAACTAAAAATTAAACGTAAAAATTGTCGTCACTAGCGCCGTCGAGGTCTCAATCGGTTCTTAAAAAAATAGATTAGCTCTTTTATTGTGTACGTAATTAAATTTTAGACTTATCTACCTTAAAGGCTATTTGTTAATACAAAGTCTAATCCTTGTTCGCTCGTTCTACTCCAGATATACTAAAGCTTACATCGCGTTGGTTCATAATTTTACATTTAAAAAACATAAATATGGTGCCCCCTTTAAATAATAGATAGAGACTTAAATTTATAATGGAGAACAACTAAATATCTGTCTAAAATAAACAGAAAAAAACCACCTATAATAAAGTATAAGTGGTTTTACTGGTTTCATTTCTTAGAATAAAAACTAACTCAGAATTCAAATGAAAGTTTAAAATTATTTATTATTTCCTAAAAATATAAATAAATACTTGATAATCAAAATATTATAAGTTAAGTTTTTTTGTGGACAGGTAACTTAATGGTTCAGTGCTAATAAATCTTCCATAAAATTTCTCGAATTCGATAATCGTGGTATTTTATGTTGGCCGCCAAGTCTATCATTTTTCTTAAGCCAATCATAAAATAAATGCGACCTTGCAATATTAATTTTAGGCTTTTTTAAGGTCATATTATTATAACGCTTCGCTTCGTAATCCGAGTTTAAAGCTTTTAAGGCATTATCGAACAATTCATTAAAATAATCAATATCTTTTGGAGGCGTTTTAAACTCGATAAGCCATTCGTGAGCTCCTTTTTCTTTGCCCTCCATAAAAATAGGAGCCGCCGTATAATCTATTATTTCAGCAAATGTTTTTTTACACACGCGTTTTAGTGCTTCTTCGGCATTTTCTATAATTAATTCTTCTCCAAAAACATTTATGTGGTGTTTAGTCCTTCCGGTGACTTTTATTCTGTAGGGATCTACCGAAGTAAATCTTACGGTATCTCCTATATTATAGCGCCATAAGCCGGCATTTGTAGTAATAATTACCGCGTAGTTCTTTCCTTGTTCCACTAAGCTTAACGGAATTGTTTTTTCGTTTAGAGTGCCATAAACATCCATCGAAATAAACTCGTAGAAGATACCGTAATCCAACATTAATAATAATTCGCTAGAGTTGTTACGGTCTTGAATGGCAAAAAAGCCTTCCGAAGCATTATAAATTTCATAATATCTAAAGTCACTTCGGGGTAAAATACTTTTGTATTGTTCTACATACGGATTAAAGCTTACGCCCCCATGAAAGTAAACTTCTAAGTTGGGCCAAATATCAAAAACAGAGTCCTTATTGCTATGATCTAAAACGTTGTTAAGTAGAACTAACATCCATGAAGGAACACCCGCTAAACTCGTTACATTTTCGTTAGTTGTTTCGTTAACAATGGCAGCCATTTTGGTTTCCCATTCACTTAATAAAGACACTTTACTACTTGGTGTACTGCTGTATTCTGCCCAAAACGGCATATTATCAATTAAAATAGCGCTTAAATCACCAAATACAGTGCCGTTTTCTTTGTACAATTCTTTACTCCCTCCAAGTCGTAAACTCTTGCCATTAAATAATTGTGAGTCTTCATTATTATTTAAATACAGACACAGCAAATCTTTACTTGCTGCATAATGGCACTCTTCCAAAGACTCCGAACTTACAGGAATAAACTTGCTTTTTGCATTAGTTGTACCGCTAGATTTTGCAAACCATTTTATTGGGCTTGGCCAAAAGATATTATGTTCACCTTGTCTAGAGCGCTCAATATTGGCGTGGTATTCTTCGTAGGTTGAAATAGGAACGCGCTCGCAAAACTCTCTGTAACTTTTTATGGATTCAAAACCATATTTCCTACCAATTTGTGTGTCTTTTGCAGTATAAAGTAAACTAAAAAGTAACTCGTTTTGTACTTCGTTTGGGTATTTTAAAAAGAGATCTATTTGATGAAATCGTTTCTTTAAAAACCAGGAAGCAATTGAATTTACTAAAGGTATTGGCATATTTTTAAGTATCTTTAAGTTCTAAAAATAAGACTTTTTTTTATGACCTACCAAGGTGTTCTCACAAAAATGAAAACTGAATATGCAAAGCCAGTTCAGTATTATTTAATTTTCGAAAATGATTTTATCAATTTTAATCAATTACTTAACAAAACCATTCAAATTGAGTTTGTTAAGCATCAATGTTTAAATTGTAGTTTAGATAAACCTATTTACAGACAGGGGTTTTGTAAAAGTTGTTTTTTCGATATTCCTCAAGCGGCAGATTGGATTATGAGACCTGAATTAAGTACGGCACATTTAGGGCAAGAAGATCGTGATTTGGAGTATGAAAAAAAAGTACAACTAAAACCACATATTGTATACCTAGCAAATTCTAGTAATGTAAAAGTAGGGGTTACGCGAAAAGGGCAAGTACCAACGCGATGGATAGATCAAGGAGCACACGAAGCCATAGAAATTGTTGAGGTTCCCAACAGGTATTTAGCCGGAATTACAGAGGTCGCTCTAAAAGAACACGTTGCCGATAAAACCAATTGGCGAAAGATGTTGAAGAATGATATTGAAGATGAAAACCTAATAAGCTGGCGCGAAAAACTGAAGCCGTTTATACCCGTAGAAGTCTTAAATTTTTATATTGAAACCAATACCGAGACAGAAATACAATTTCCAGTATTGCGTTATCCTGTGAAACCTAAAAGTTTAAACATAGAAAAACAACAGCGGTATCAAGGCGTTCTAATGGGTATAAAAGGGCAGTATCTTATTTTTGAAGACGATACCGTTTTTAACATTCGAAGCAATGAAGGCTTAGTTGTAACTATTTCAGTGATATAAACGAAAAAAACTTCGTATTAAAAAATACGAAGTTTTTTATATATGATAAATACTAAAAACGATTATACGTTTTCTGCGTCTCTTAATCCTTGGATATAAGATGCTTTCTGGATCTTACGTCTGTTTTTTACAGAAGGCTTAGTAAAGAACTGGTTCTCTCTTAAGTTTTGCATTACTTTAATGTTTCTGTGTTTTCTCTTGTAACGTTTTAATGCACGTTCTATGTTTTCTCCGTCTTTTATTTCAATTCTTAACATCTGCGTAAATTATGTGTGTTCTTAAATTTAGGTTGCAAATATATGCTTTACATTTTACTTCACATAATTTAGTGAGGTATTATTTTAATGTATTACATATTTAATAAACAGTGTCTTTCACCGTTATTTGCTCGCTCTCTTGTTTTTTCTTTCTATTCTTACCAAAAAGGTTAAGAATATCCTTTACAGGATTTTTAGTCGATTCCGTAGAATCCTTTGTGTTGTTTTGTCCAGAGCCACTATTCCCACTTAAAATATCTTTAATAGCCTCTTTAATCGGTGCGTTATTTTTAGTGGTTGTCGAGTCTTTTGTCGAAGCCGAGTTCCCACCTATAGCATTACCTATAATGTCTTTAATTTTATCTTTTCCAGAACTAATAAGCTTTTGTTTTTCAATTTCAATAAGCTGCTGAGTTAAATTTTTAACACCGCTTGTTAAATCGGTATTTATTTTAGGATTTGTAAAGGTACCATTAATACTTGCAGTAATTGGAATTGAGATCTTATTTACTTCATTATCATTAATTTTCCCGATAAGTCTATTAACATCACTCCCTAAATATTTAGCTGGAACATTAAATACTGCGTTGTAATTCATTGTTTTATCAAAACCGTGAGAGCCGTCAACCGTTATACCAATATCTTTATAACTTAAATTAAAAGGTGAAATATGTACTTGTCCGTTTTCAAACTTTAAGCTTGTTTGTAAATCTTTTAAATCCAAATTATCAAAATCTATAAAACTAAGAGCACCGTTTAAAGCAGATAATAATTTGGCGTTTTTAGGTTCTACTTTTGTGGTTAATAATTCGGCTAATGCGCCACCAGAAATGGTACTCATAATAGGGGTGAAGTCATTTCCTAAATCGCCAGATAGCGTAATAGCACTATTCAGCTTACCTTGTAAAGCGTTTGCAACAGGGGCGATATTTTTCAACATATCTAATCCGTTAAATGATTCCGCGATGTCGAAATTTTTCATTCCTAAATCCATATTAAATTTAGGGGTTTTGTTTCTTGTATCGATAGAACCACTCATTGTTAAGTTCCCTTTAAAGACATCCGAAGACACCTCGTTCAAAAGTGCCTGTTCGTCCTGAAGTGCTAACGCACCCTTTACATTGGTTAATTTGATGTTATCATAAATCACGGTTTTTGCATTTACAGTTATATTACAATCTAAAAATGCAGGTATTTTAAGTGAAGTTGCTGGTTCTGTGCTTTGATTGACTGGTTGATTGGTACCGCCTTCAATCATAAAATCGCTCACCACAAAACGATTAGAAGTTACATTGAAGTTTCCTTTTAATTTTTTATCACTTAACACAAAACCTAATAAATTATTAATGGTACCGGTCGCATCCAAATCCGACTGGCCTGTTTTAGCTTTGAAATTATCTAAAGTAATAGTGCCTGGTTTAAAATTTATTTCTGCTCTGTAAATTTCGATCGGGTTTACAATATCTGCAGATGCGAAGACAAAATCACTTAATTCAACGCGACCGGTATTTTTAATACGTTCGTAAGCATTCGTTTCAATGGCATTCATATCGAAACTCGTGTTTACATTTGCTTTAATAATTCCTTTGAGTTCGTTCTTTAAAGCTATAGGATACGCTTGCGAAATGTTTGCTAAATTCAAAATTCCATCTAGTTGGGCGTTTACTAACATATTCTTTGTTAAGTTCTTTAAACTCGCCGAAGCTTTAAAAACATCTTTATCAATTCTAAAATTAAGTGTTTTAATATCGACATACGTATCGTCTATAGTTCCGGTGGTGTTTAAAATAGAAGCATCGATACTAATATTATCTACACGTTTTGGAAGATCTGGATATTTAAACGACGCGTTGTTAGAGAGGATTTTAATATCTAGTGTTGGTATTGTGGTTTCGGTAACTTGCCCTTTTATCTTTCCGTTAATTTTAAAGTTTCCAGTGGTTTCAACATTACTAATATTCTTGGAGTACGTTTCTGGTATTACCGCTAAGAAATCTTTAAAAGTAGAGCCAGGATTTTGGAACGTTATATCAATATCTTGACCGTTTTCTAAAAGTTGTATATGCCCTTGGAATTCAATTGGCAAGTTGTTAATTAAGGCCTTGTTCTCTTTAAAAGTATACTTGCTGTGCTCTAAATCCAAATCAATTAAAGCTTCTAGTTTCACTCTATTGTTGCTTAAATATTCCGTGCTATCCATACTAAAGGTTACGTTCGCTTCGGTATGTGTGTCTAATTCAGAAAGGGTTTCAGAAAATCGACCTTTACCAGAGTGGTTAAGCTCGGTAATGTACATTTTAATGTTAGCCTGCTCATCTAAATACGTTAACGCACTATTTTTAATACCGTAAGATTCAATATCTAAAGTAAAGTTGTTTTTAGAATCTTCTGGTTTTGTAACAGTAGCATCTGTTACTTTTGCAATGTCCCAGTTAGAATCGCCGTACGTGTTTGTTTTCAAGGTTAACAACGTCTCGTTTAATTGAATCGCATTAATCTTAATGGGGGCATCATCTGCTTTTTTAAAGAGTTCTTTTACCGACATATCAAAAGATAAACTTTTAATAGAGGCAAGCGTTTCACCTTCAAAAGGCGCGAAATTTGTAATGACTAAATCGTCTACCGTAACATTAGCTTGCGGAAAACTGCTAAGGAAACTTAAGCTTACATCGGTAAATTCTACTTTTGCATTCACGCTATTGTTTATAAAATTACGGGCCATGTTTTTTATTTGAGACTGAAAAACGAACGGTGCCGCCACTAATAGTAAGACAATAATAAGTAAGGTAATTCCTGTTATTTTTAATATTTTTTTCATTGATAGTTTATGGTTGTTATATTGAAAATATACGCAAAAATGAACTATAAAGACCTGAGATGTCGTTATTTTAAGATAAATTTATAATAAGAGTAACGCTTCATTACCTTTTAAATAGAAGCGCTCTTTAGACACGTAAATATAGCGGTTTTTAAAGGGAGTGTAATTAGGAAACAAAGACTGTAGAGAAGAGTCTGCTGTATAATAAATCTATAAGACGACGTAATTATAAAAGTGAAGGAAGCGCAATTAAGAGTGTGCCGATAACGTGTCAACAAAAAAAGGTGTAAATAATTAAAGTTGAAACAACACCTATCGTAAAAAGAAAATATTTACATACAGTATGTGGCAGTGGTGTCATTTACTGCCACAGCAATATGAGAGCGCATTACTTATAACTTTGTCTTAGCATTTAAAGGCATTTATAGGTTGAAACGGGAAGGTTTTCTAAAAAAAAGAGCGTACCACTATTTTTCAAAATTAAAGTTGTGAATAAATAGAGTCGAAATATTAAAACGAAACGTTTTACTTTTAACTATTTTTGCCAATACTTATGCTTCAACCACAAAAAAAAGTTTACCTATCTATAGGCAGTAATAAAGGCGACAAATTAAAACATTTGCAAAACGCTATCGATGCTATATATAAGAGAATTGGTGTCGTGAAATCGATATCTAAGGTGTTCGAAACGCCAGCTTTAGGTTTTGATGGCGACGAGTTTTTTAATGCGTGTTTATTAGTGGAAACGGCTTTAAAACCAAACATAGTACTTCAAGAATTATTACTTATAGAAGCGAAGCAAGGTCGCACTAGAACTAAAAAAGAAGGATACGAATCGCGCGTTATCGATTTAGATATCTTATTTATTGAAGATGCTATAATCGATACAAAATTACTACAAGTGCCTCATCCTGAATTACAAAACAGACGTTTTGTGTTAGAGCCTTTAGCTACAATAGCTTCGAAGTTGATGCACCCTAGTCTTCAAAAAGAAGTGTCGGTTTTATTAGAGGAGTGTCCTGACGATAGTAAATTGCAACCGATAAATAAATGGTTGAAAAACCCGAGTAAAAGACATCCGTTTTCCAATTACAATTATATCGCAATTGAAGGTAATATCGGCGCCGGAAAAACGAGCTTGTCTACAATGATAGCAAACGATTATAATGCAAAACTTATTTTGGAGCGTTTTGCCGATAATCCGTTTTTACCTAAGTTTTATAAAGACGCTCAGCGTTATGCTTTTACTTTAGAAATGTCTTTTTTGGCCGATCGCTATCAGCAAATTACCGACGACCTTTCGCAACTCGATTTGTTTAAAGACTTTATTGTTAGTGATTACGATATTTATAAATCGCTTATTTTTTCGAAAATAACCTTACCGGAAGAAGAGTTTAGGTTGTATCGGAAACTATTTTATTTAATGTATAAAGATATCGCGAAACCGGAACTGTACGTGTATTTATATCAAAATACAGAACGGTTAAAAGAGAACATTAAAAAACGCGGACGCAAATACGAACAGAATATTGAGAGTGACTATTTAGAAAAGATTAATTCTGGCTATTTAGAATTCTTAAAAACCCAAACCGAATTTAATGTAAAAATCATCGATATTTCACACCGCGATTTTATAAAGAATCGAGAGGATTATCTTTTTATATTGGATGCTATTTGTAATGGTAATTAACTAAAGCGCTTTTAGTTTACTAAACACATCCCAAACCACAACGCCACAACTAACAGAGATGTTTAAGGAGTGTTTGGTGCCAAATTGCGGGATTTCGATAACATAATCGCTAGAATTAACTACGTTTTGCGCCACACCTTTTACTTCGTTACCAAAAATTAAGGCGTATTTTTTATTAGCTTCTGGAGAAAATGTGTCTAGCATTATAGCATTCTCCGCCTGCTCAATACTGCAAATTGTAACGTTGTCTGCTTTTAATTTAGCAATCAATTCTAAAGTGTCTTCTACGTGTTCCCAAGCAACAGTGTCTGTGCTTCCTAAAGCTGTTTTATGAATATCTTTATGTGGTGGCGTTGCAGTGATGCCGCAGAGATAGACTTTTTCAATTAAAAAAGCATCGCTTGTTCTAAATACAGACCCAATATTATTTAGGCTTCGTATATTATCTAAAACAATAATAAGTGGTGTTTTAGTAGCCGTTTTAAAATCGGTAACCGTGAGGCGGTCTAACTCACTGTTTTTTAATTTTCGCATACATTTTTAATTCTAAATTATGGCGCTATATTTCGCAGTAATTTACGTCTTTCGGTTTGTGAATAATTATAAATAACTTACTAGCAATTGACTTCAAAAAAAATCAATATTTAGTTACATTAGCAAACATACTCAAAAACACTAATCCATTGGCAAAAAAGACTAAAAAAGTATCCCCTTTAATGCAGCAGTATAATGCAATAAAAGCAAAATACCCTGATGCCTTATTACTATTTCGTGTAGGTGATTTTTACGAAACCTTTGGTGCAGACGCCATTAAAACGGCCGAAATTTTAGGAATTATTCTTACCAAACGCGGCGCTGGAAGTGACAATGAAATTGAATTAGCAGGATTTCCGCACCATTCTTTAAACACGTATTTACCAAAACTGGTAAAAGCAGGCAAACGCGTCGCTATTTGTGACCAATTGGAAGACCCAAAGCAAACAAAAAACATTGTAAAACGCGGTGTTACCGAATTGGTAACTCCGGGTGTGGCCTTAAATGATGAGGTTTTACAGTCTAAAACTAATAATTTTTTATGTTCGGTGTATTTTGGTAAGCATACTATTGGTGTCGCTTTTTTAGATATTTCAACAGGAGAGTTTTTAACAGCACAAGGTAATCAAGAATATATCGATAAGTTGCTTCAGAATTTTGGACCCAGTGAGATTTTAGTGTCCAAACAAAAGCGTCTTGAGTTTAACGAGGTCTTCGGAAAAGATTTTCATACCTTTAATTTAGAGGATTGGATTTATCAATTCGATTACGCTAATGAAACCTTACTAAAGCACTTCAATACGAAATCATTAAAAGGATTTGGAGTTGAAGATTTAAATGCTGGGATTATTGCTTCGGGGTCTATTCTACATTATTTAGGCGAAACGCGACATAGCAAATTAGACCATATTGCTGCGATTTCTCGTATTGCCGAAGATGAATACGTGTGGATGGACCGCTTTACAATTCGTAATCTTGAATTGTATAATTCTAACAATAATAATGCAGTTACGCTTTTAAATGTTATTGATAAAACCATTTCGCCAATGGGCGGTCGTTTGTTAAAGCGTTGGTTGGCCTTGCCATTAAAAAACGTGACTAAAATTAAACAGCGACACGAAGTCGTTTCATTTTTAAAGAAAAATAAGACCGAGCATCAAAAGATTCAAAACCATATTAAACAAATAGGAGATATTGAGCGCTTAATTTCTAAAGTGGCCACTGAAAAAGTAAATCCGCGAGAGGTTATTCAGCTTAAAAACTCTTTAGAAGCGATTGTACCCATAAAAATACTAGCAGCGGCTTGCGAGAATGAGTCCTTGAAAATTATAGGAGACAATTTGCAAGGTTGCGATGTGTTGCGTCATAAAATTAAAGAGACTTTAAATGAAGAAGCGCCAGTAAATGTTTTAAAAGGAAACTCGATTGCTGAAGGGTTTTCGGCAGAATTGGATGAGCTGCGTGCTTTATCAACATCAGGAAAAGAGTATTTAAACGGTATGTTGAAGCGCGAAAGTGAACGTACCGGAATCACATCCCTTAAAATTGCAGCCAATAATGTTTACGGGTATTATATAGAAGTACGAAATACACATAAAGATAAAGTGCCGCCAGAATGGATACGTAAGCAAACTTTAGTTAATGCCGAGCGTTATATTACCGAAGAACTCAAAGAATACGAATCTAAAATTTTAGGTGCCGAGGAACGCATTTTAGCGATCGAGCAAAAAATATTTGCTGATTTAGTCGCGTGGATGAGTCAATATATCAAGCCCGTACAGCAAAATGCCTATTTAATTGGTCAGTTAGATTGTTTGTGCGGCTTTGCACAATTGGCAAAAGACAATAACTATTCGTATCCTATTATAAACGACACTCAAGATTTGCAAATTACAAAAGGAAGGCATCCTGTAATAGAGAAGCAATTACCTATAGGGGAAGCCTATATTTCTAACGATGTGTTTTTAGATCGCGAAACACAACAAATTATTATGATTACCGGACCTAATATGTCGGGTAAGTCGGCCATATTAAGACAAACGGCTCTTATTGTATTACTAGCGCAAATAGGAAGCTTTGTGCCTGCAGAAGAAGCTAAGATAGGTTTAGTCGATAAAATATTTACTAGAGTAGGGGCGAGCGATAATATTTCTATGGGTGAATCGACCTTTATGGTAGAAATGAATGAGACCGCGTCCATATTAAATAATATAAGTGAACGTAGTTTGGTGCTGCTAGACGAAATTGGTCGTGGCACGAGTACTTACGATGGTATTTCTATTGCTTGGGCCATTAGCGAGTACTTACACGAACATCCTGCACGCCCCAAGACGTTATTTGCAACACATTATCATGAGCTTAATGAAATGACTGAAACGTTTGCGAGAATTAAGAATTTTAATGTCTCGGTAAAAGAATTAAAAGACAATGTGCTTTTTTTAAGAAAATTAGTAGAAGGTGGTAGTGAGCATAGTTTTGGTATTCACGTGGCAAAATTAGCAGGAATGCCACAGCAAGTTTTACATAGAGCCAATACCATTTTAAAGAAATTAGAGAAGTCGCATTCTAGTGAGGAACTCACAAATAAAGTAAAAATAATAAAAGATGAAATGCAACTCAGTTTTTTCAATCTAGACGATCCGCTACTAGAAGAGATCAAACAACAAATATTATTAACTGATATTGATACACTTACGCCGGTGGAAGCTTTGATGAAATTAAACGAGATTAAGCGAATGCTGATTAGCAAAAAGTAAAAAATAAAAGTTTTTTAAAATTTCTTTTGAAAAAGCTTTGGTAATCGTAAAAAAGTACTAAATTTGCACTCGCAATAGCGATATTGCTTGTTCATTAAAAGACTGCGAAAGTAGCTCAGGGGTAGAGCATCACCTTGCCAAGGTGGGGGTCGCGGGTTCAAATCCCGTCTTTCGCTCTGATATTTTATTGAAAATATTCCACGCTCGGGTGGTGGAATTGGTAGACACGTTGGACTTAAAATCCAATGTCCATTAGGACGTACGGGTTCAAGTCCCGTCCCGAGTACTAAAGCCTTTATCAAAAAGATAAAGGCTTTTTTTATACCTAAAATTTAAATTAAAACAAAACTGGATAAAAATAAAAAGACCATAAAATTAAGCAGGGTCTTTCTTATTATACAATACAGTGGTTGCTATTATTTATCGTCTGCAACTTTTTCCATTTTTTTCATTCCTTTATCTAGTTCTTCTTGTGCTTCTTTGGCATTTCCGTCTTTCATCTCATCATTATAATCTTCAGTCGCGTCACGGCTAATTTTCATATATCTTTCTAGCGTTTCATTAACCTCTTCTATTAAATCATCGTATTGTTCGTTTACTTCTTCTAAATCGCGTCTAAACTTGTCTTCATTTGTATTGTCTTCAGACATCAATTTCTTGTAGTCTTTTTCTAAATCGGCTATATCTTGGATCAAGGAATATTTTTGGGGAGTGACATAAATTAGGCATATAATTTAGTAAGTCTAAACAAGAAAAACTTAACATCTCTTACGCCTCTAAACATCGACCTGAACTCTTTGATTTTTGCATTAAAAGATTCCGCGGAAGCATTGGTGCTCCTGTTGTTAAAATAATTCAAAATTGGTTTGTAATGGATTTGTATAGACCTTGCAATGGTATTGAAGGACTTAAAATTTGAGTTTTCTACTTCGTTATACCACTGAGCCAATTTTAGTGGATCAAGGAATATTTTTGGGGAGTGACATAAATTAGGCATATAATTTAGTAAGTCTAAACAAGAAAAACTTAACATCTCTTACGCCTCTAAACATCGACCTGAACTCTTTGATTTTTGCATTAAAAGATTCCGCGGAAGCATTGGTGCTCCTGTTGTTAAAATAATTCAAAATTGGTTTGTAATGGATTTGTATAG
This sequence comes from Bizionia gelidisalsuginis, assembly GCF_008086185.1. Taxonomy (NCBI): domain Bacteria; kingdom Pseudomonadati; phylum Bacteroidota; class Flavobacteriia; order Flavobacteriales; family Flavobacteriaceae; genus Bizionia; species Bizionia gelidisalsuginis. Next base: position 317 of record NZ_VSKN01000025.1, on the reverse strand, counting down.
ACCTTGCAATGGTATTGAAGGACTTAAAATTTGAGTTTTCTACTTCGTTATACCACTGAGCCAATTTTAGTCTTGCTACATCTTTATTCGTATTGTTTTCATATATATAACTTAGTGCTTGAGCTAACTAATAAGTTTTTTTAAGGGTTGAATATAAGTCAAATGGTATTTTAGGTCTTTCTATTTGTCTTGCAGTCCATTTGGTCTTTGGTTTAAATAGCAGATATCGACTCCTGGCCAGCAACTGTCTATGGGTATCTCCGTTAGCGAGAAGTTCTGGTCTATGCGTTTTTTCTGTTTTTCTAGCTTCTTCAATA
>NZ_VSKN01000024.1:0-37110 GCF_008086185.1 Bizionia gelidisalsuginis | reverse complement strand
CTGTAATAAGCTACTAAAACAAGCTTTTGCAATAGCAAAATCTGGATTAATATATGATGATTCTTATAGAAGTACTTTAGTGAAAAGTTAATGGGTTTTTACTTGTTTTTTACCACAGTACTTTGTTAGGCACAGTTTTTAATTTCTATATGGTATTTCACTATACTTCAATTTTTCAATTTCTATTTTATGTTTTTTTAATAACATTTTTATAGATGAACCACAAAGCCCTTGTTCAGAATTCGGTCCCATCATTATTTCATTTATGCTATCGTTTAAATCTTTAATTTCTATTTTTTTGAAAGGTCTAAAATAGTTCCCAACATTAATAAAATTAATTTCACTTCCTTTATCTAATAAAAGTAATCTCCACTCATCTTCTTCTTCAAAACTCTTATCCTTTATTAGGCTACAAAAAAATATAGTTCTATCAATAAAATATTGTCCAGCAATACTTACAGCTTTGTCATATTGACTGAAATCAATATCGTCAGAATCTTTAAATATTCCCTGAGAATCTGTAATTCCAATGAACATAAATATTGATTGAGTTAAAATATGGTCGATTATTTCTTTTTGCTTTTCAATATTATAAATGCATTTATAAACTTTTAAATCATTGTCTTTAAAGAATTTTTTATTAAAACCAATATTAACACCAACTCCATTATTTGTATAACCTCTCCATTGACTTAATAAATCATTATTTGCGGTCATTGATAAAATATATGGCGCATCTTTTTCTTTTATAAAATCAATAGCTTTTTCTAATGCTTCAATAAAATATTTCGTAGGTTTTAAAACTGAGAATCCACTCTTGTAAGACTCCAATTGTTCAATTACGAATTTCAGTCCTAATTCGAACTCATTTTTATCATTAAGAAAATATAAATTACTTAGCCAAAGTTCTGAACTATTTATTATTCCGCTCAATCCATTTAAATTGGTGTAATGGTATAGTTCATTAGGCAATTCACCTTTTAGGAATTCATTTAATTCTTTCTCAATTTGATTACTTTTTTTACTCATTTAATAAATGACTTTTAGTTCGCAATGTTTTTCTCAAATTGTGCCTAACGTGTTTGTAATCGAGTAGGCAAAGGGAATTTCACCCCAAGCCTCTCACAGAACCGTGCTTGAAAGTCTCCCCTCACACGGCTCTTCTAATTTGCAACAAATATAAGCTCATCCTTTTTCAAGTTGGCAAACTGTATTCCAAATTAGCTAATCCCTTCGCTCCATTTCCATTACAGAAACTTCATCACTACTACGGTTTGGTCTGCCACTACATACACTATTGGTATTTTGCCTTTAGGTTGTGCCTATTGTGCATTTCCCTTATCATTTGTATGCAGCTTCCCAAGTTCCGTAAATAAGCCTAATTAAAGTTCTTGCCACCTGAATGACGCCAGCCCTACAGAAAATAAATAGGTGATCTCTGTAATTAATAGTATCGCTACTATCACTTTTAACTCCGTATGGCCACCCACGCCAGCTGGCGCGTTCGCTATAAATGTCCACTGGACACTTTCTTTACGCTCCGCCCTGTAGCTTTTGACTGGAGGTTCCTACTTCTCGACACCTCTTCAGTGGTTCACTTTCGTTCAACTCCTTTAATCTTACCTGCTAATCTCTTGGACTAGATTCTCCTAAACGCTCAGTACCAAGACTATTAATCAAAGCACCTTTAGGTGGTTTAGAGCCATCGCCTATACAACGACTCTGATGGACCTACCATCATCTTATTTACAGCATTCAACCCTTTATTGCCGTGGTTGATTCTTGGCACACTAAGAATAGTTGCGGGTTTGTATGCGAGGATTTTCCGCAGGAAAATCAGATGAATCAAACACGCAACGACCTTTGAATAAGCACTAAACAGCAATTATTTTTATACGATGTTGGCAAATCGTTTTTTTATTTAAGGTTATAATTTTTCAACTCGTTTTTCAGTTCCATAAGAGAATTCGGTTCGACAATTTGAGTGTCAATTATAAATTCAGTTTTTTCCGTAATCAGTTTTAAATCTCCAGCAAATTCTCTGATAGATTTTACTTCTTTAAGTTTTATTTTTTTCGGGAATAGAGCGTTCTTAATTAATTCTCCGTTTTTCAGAGTCAGATATTGTTTTTTGTTCTCAAAGTAATAAATCATAAACATCGGAATTCCTGCCAAAATTTGTCCAATTCCGATTGAAGCGAGTGAGATTTCTTTCCATTTTATGATAAAAGATAACAAAACGAGAATAATTCCGATTGTTACAAAGAATATTCCCATTCTTAAGTTACTTCTTAATCTTTCTTTTGAATATCTGATTTTCGTCATTTCTCAAATGTTTGCCAACGTTGTTGTATAAGAATAGTTGCGGGTTTGTATGCGAGGAATTTCCGAAGGAAATTCAGAAGTTACAAACACGCAACTACTTTTGATTAAGCACTAAACCGCAATTATTTTTATACGTTGTTAGCACACGTTATTATTCCGTTAGTTTTGTTTTCAGAGGTATATCTTGTAATAATTTCGCAAAACTTGCTGTTCCTTCTTTCTTTTCCGACCACGAAATATCTCCGTCAAGTCCGTCAATTGATTCAAATCCTTTTGCGATTGTATCAACAAATTCCTGTCCATTTTCTTCTAAACCAAAGTGCTTTACAATTCTACATTGAAATAATAAAAGATTGTCAATATCTTCTTCGGTAAATTCGTTGTACAAATCTTGATAAATATACGGTTCTTCAATTGTTGCCGTAATATGAGAATCAGAAGTTTCTTTTAATAATTCTAAATAATCTTCGAGAGCATTAAGGTCAATTTCTCCGTTTTGAAATAATGCTTTATATCTACAGATTATTAATTTCTCGTCAATTTCTCCGCTGTCGTTTGAGGCATATTTTTCAAGTCCTTGCATAAAGTCCTTTTCCGAAACTATTTTTAATTCTGCTCCATCCGCAATTAGTTGTTTCGCTTTTACAATTTTATTCCCATAATTTCCGTGTTTCCAACCTGAAGATGGGATAGAACCTAAAACTAAATAATTCAGTTCCTTATTTATTACTTTTTGAGAAAATCCGTTTCTTCCTCTAACTTCTCTTTCCGCTAAAGTTCTTTTCAATTCGGCTAATTTTCCCGTGAAACAAAAACTCTTGCCTTCAAATTCGACTACTGCCATTGGTTTTGGTTTTAATGTGTGCTAACGTGTTTGTATATGGTTTGTTGCGTGTTTAAGCACTAAATTTAGTAAATAAAAACCGAATAGAAAATCCGCGAGGATTTTCGTAAGTAGGCAATAACTAGCAATAAATTATATACGGTGTTCTACGCAGTTTTTATTCAGTATTTTATTTTTTCCAAGTTCATAATTTTGTCATATTCATAAAGAATTCGGTCAGATTCAAAAAACGGAATTTGGTATAAATCACAAACGTTTCTCAACTCGGTTAAATAATCTAAATACTGAATTATATTGTCGTTTAAATTCGTTTTCAGTTTGAGTTCAATTCCGTAAATCATTCGATAAACTCTTTGGTCAATAATTTGATAGATTTTCGGATTCCTAAATCTCAAAATAGTTGAAGCCATTGGCAACCGAATTCCTTTCGTTTCGAGCAAATGCATAAGAATTTCTCCAGTCAGAGCAGAATCGATAAATTCCGATTTTTGGTCAATTTTATTTATCAAATTCAGCGTTTCATTATTCAATTCGGCATAACGATTCGTTTTCCACAAGACAATTTCGTTTATCAATTCTTGATTAAAGTGAGATTCGATTTTATCTAGTTTTTCGGTCAATTTAGGTTGAAATTTATATTCCAACTTCAGAAGTTCGTTTGTTGATGGATTATGTTCTTGTATTTTCTTCATTACTATTTTTAATAAAAAAAACACGGTTAGAGGTTTCTAGCCGTGTTTTTTAAATTCTTACTTTTTAGAACCTCCTTTTGAACCAGAAGATGATGAAGAACCTTTTGAACTTCCACTAGATTTACTTGCTGCATTACTTCTTCCTCCACCAGAAGGTTTTCCGGTTGTACTTGGTGCGTTTTTCATTCCACTTGATTTTGCCATAACTCTCTATTTTTAAATTAATTAATGTTTTTTGTTTTCAGCACGATGTTCGTTTCAAATTGCGTAGAACTTAGTTATATGAGTATATAATCAATACTTTACCACCTCAACAGATGGTATATGCGTTGTTTTCAGATTAAAATTGCTATTAATTACAATTACCAAAAGCAGGTAACTGGATATGGAAAACGACTGAAATAGTAGCTCCCACAATATAGAAATTACTTATTCTAATTTATTGTAAAAAATCGTAAAAACTAAAATTAATTCTTAATGAACTTTCCAATCACATTAATTACTTTTTAACTATAAAATTCATCTCCTAGCTGACTTATCCATAAACTCGTTTTTTTATAATATCAAATGTAAATGATTATGAGATGGTCTATTTACGGGAAACCGTAGTGCCGAAATAAAGGAAGTAGTTTTTAAGCTTTATGAGACTATTAATCACTTTTTTTAATGGGTATTAGTGGTCTAGAAGTGCGGCTATGTTAATTCTAATTTAGCATAAAAAATCATTTGGTAAAAAGATTAACCCCTTAGAGGAAGTAAATACTCTACATTTTGACCTTTTACGGACTCAGCAATTCCAGCTAATAAAAAACTAAGAAGATTATTTTAAATGATAATAAAACGGTATTACGTTTATTTATTAACCTAAAAAAGCCCTTCGATTGAAGGACTTTTTTTTTATTGAAACGTTATACACTGTGTAAATTTAAAACATCATAATTAAAGACGTCATTATTATAACTCGCTAAAAGCTATTACACGATTAATAAAGTTTATCCCTGCAATTAAACATTATAAACTAAAAATCTATTTCCCTGAGAAATCAGCTTTTCTTTTCTCTAAAAAGGCTGTTGTTCCTTCTTTAAAATCTTCGGTACCGAAGCAGTTTCCAAACTCTTTAATCTCGGTTTCAAAACCATTAACGCCCACTTTAAAATTAGCATTTACCGCGGTAATCGCTTTACTAATCGCTACTGATGAGTTTTTCATAATTTTACCGGCTATCTTTTCTGCTAATGGCATTAATGCTTCTAATTCCACAACGTGGTTTACTAAACCGTATTCTTTTGCGGTAGCAGCATCTATCATTCCGGCCGTCATTACTAATTCCATAGCGCGCCCTTTACCCACTAATTGTGGTAAACGTTGCGTACCTCCATATCCAGGAATAACACCGAGAGACGTTTCTGGCAATCCCATTTTTGCGTTGGTACTCGCTATTCTAAAATGCGAAGCCATTGCTAATTCCAGTCCGCCACCCAATGCAAAACCATTTACGACCGCAATTACCGGAGTACTTAAATTGTCGACGAAATCGAATAATAACTCTTGCCCTTTAGCCGCTAAATCGGCACCGCTAGCCACATCAAAATCTGCAAATTCGCTAATATCGGCACCTGCGACGAATGCTTTTTCTCCACTTCCTGTAATTAAAATTACTTTAGTGTTCGCCTCTTTATCGGCCGTATCGAAAGCGGTGTGCAACTCCTGAATTGTTGCTATGTTTAAAGCGTTTAATTTAGTGGGTCTGTTAATAGTAATGGTTGTAATACCGTTATTAAACGCGGTAAGTATGTTTTTATAATTCATATCTATAAATTTTAATTAGTAATTATTCTTTAGGAAACGTAACAGTAAAGGTCGTTCCCACGTTTTTCTCTGTTTCGAAGGTAATCGATCCGTTATAAGTTTCCAGTATGTTTTTAATCATTCCTAAGCCTAATCCCATCCCGCTGGATTTGGTCGTAAACTTGGGCTCGAATATTTTTACACTATTTTCTTCGGCAATACCAAGTCCATTATCGGCCACTTTAATAGTGACGTTTTGGGCATCTCCTAAAACACTCACACTAATTTTTGGCGTTCGCCCTTCGGGGATAGCTTGAATACTATTTTTTATTAAATTGGTTACAATACGTATTAATTGCGACCTATCAAATTTAGCCATTATTTCTTCTGTATTAGAATGAAACTGGATGTCGTTTTCCACAAAAATATCTAGCGCTAAATCAACAATTTTAACCACGTTAAGTTGCTCGTTTTTTTGAACTGGCATTTTAGCAAAGTTAGAGAATGCACTGGCAATAGAACTCATTGTATCGATTTGCTGGATAAGCGTAGCGGTATATTCGTTTACTGTATTAAATATTTCGGGATCGTTAGGATCGAATTTCCGTTGAAAATTCTGAACACTCAATCGCATTGGCGTTAACGGATTTTTTATTTCGTGTGCCACCTGTTTTGCCATTTCACGCCACGCGCGTTCTCTTTCATTTGTTGCTAATATGATTGCACTTTCCTCCAACTCATCGATCATATTATTATACGATTTTATAAGTTCTGTAATTTCTTCGCTAGTGTGTTCTATATTAATTTTTTCATTTCGTTTTTCTAATCGCGTGGTTCGCATTTTATCACTAATTTGCTTTAGCGATTTGGTAATGTATTTCGATAAGAAAAAGGCTAACGTTACGGCTATTACCAAAATTAACAATGTGGTATAACTTAAGCGCGCAAGAAACTCGTTAAGCTCTTTAGCTAGAAAATCGTCGTTTTCTAAATACGGCAGATTGATAATTGCTAACGGCTTAAACTTCTGGTCGTAAATATATTGAAAGCTAGAGCGAAAGGTTTCGTCTAATTTTATTTCCTTTTTTTCGAAACGATGCGAGGCCGTATTTATTAATTGGTTTAGAACTTCGGCAGCGATGCATTTATTAGATAAATCGGGCGCCAAATCGGCTTTTGATGAAATTAGCAAAGACCCTTGAAGATCGTAAAGATTAATTTGAATGTTATGCACATCGGCGACTTCGTAAATTTTTGTTTTAAAAATTAGCGGAATATTCTCAGTCGTTACTGGATACGTCGCATCGCGGATAACAAATTTTAAACTATTGATGATTGCACTTTCTTTACGCTCTAAACGTTGCTTATGGTAATCTTGGGTTTCCTCGTTGTATTGATAAATGTAAACGGTGGCAATAAGTAATGAGGACACCATGACTAACAAAATCATTGCTAAAAATATGCGGACACGTAAGGCGAGTTTTCTTATTTTCATTACTTATTTTAAAGCATTAAATATAGCAATAATCGAACCATTATACTGCGTTAGCGATAGAAACGGCATCCTTTTGCTTTTTCTGCAAAAGATATAGTGGATAGCGCGACCGGTTGCCGCTTTTCGCGGAAACGGGTAACGCCCAAAGCGTATAGGTTATTCGCCTTTTTTCTCTCGGATGCGTTTATACATTTTAAAGCCGAGCATTAATAAAATACCGAGTATGAGGATACCGACTACCCCAAACACCCAATTGATGGCGCTTTTTAAGATGACTAAAAACACAACGGCAAACAGGATAAAAGTGGCGCCCTCGTTCCATAATCGCATAAAACCGGAAGTTTTTTTAACGACATCATTTTGTAATTGCGTAAAATAAACCTGTGTTTTTAAGTGGTATAATATAAGTAATACAACGAAGATTAGTTTAACGTGCATCCAAGACTGTTGCAACCACGAGGGCACTAAAATAAGTAACCAAATTGCAAAAATTGTGGCTAATATTGCGGAAGGCCATGTAATAATATACCACAAACGTTTGGCCATTATTTTGAGCTGCTTACCAAGAATTTCTTTGTCGGGCGAAGGTTTATGGAAGGCTTCGATTTGGTACACGAACAATCGCGGAATGTAAAATAAACCGGCAAACCAAGTGATAACAAAAATAAGATGTAGCGCTTTGATGTAATTGTAATAGTCCATTACTTTGCTTTTGAGGGTACTAAATTAGTTTTTACTTCGCGATTTAAAAAATAAGCGGTGATAATGGTCGCTAACAAATCGGAAATAGGGAAAGACATCCACACGCCTAACTCTCCGAAATAATTAGGGAGAATAAAAATAAGCGGAATAAAGATAAACCCTTGCCGCGTTAAGGTTAACAATAATGCAGGCACGGCTTTACCGATGGCTTGAAAATAGGCAGCACCAATAAGCTGAACGGCCACGATTGGCGTTACGGCAAACACCCAACGCATAGCGCTTGGGGTTTCTTTTATAACTTCGGGGTTGGTAGTAAACAGTCGGGTAATAGATTCTGGAAATACCATTAAAACGATAAAGACGACAATAGCCAAACCAACGGCATATTTTAAGGCGGTGGCTATGGTTTCTTTGACGCGACCGTAATGGTGCGCGCCATAATTATAACCCGCAATAGGCAAAAATCCTTGTGTAATACCATAAACAGGAAACAGTGCAAACATTAACATACGCCCAACAATGGCATACGCGGTCACCGAAGTTTCCCCACCTAAATTGTACAAAATATTATTCATAAACAGATAAGTGATGCTCACTACTGCTTGGCGCGCTAAGGTGACAAACCCTAAACTTGAAATCTCTGACACGATGGACTTATCGAATCCGAAATGTGAAATATCAATTTTTAACTCTGAGTTTTTAGACATAAAAAACCAGAAAATAAAGGTGAAACACATAAGATAGGATGCTGTAGTTGCCCAAGCGGCTCCTGCCATACCAAAGTCCATTACGTTTATAAATAGGTAGTCTAAAATTAAATTCCCAACCGACGGAAACAGCATCGCGTACATTGCGAATTTAGGCTTTCCTTCGGCGCGGATAACGCTATTCCCCATCATACACAGCGCCAGAAATGGTACGCCGTACAACACAATTTTGTAATACACTTTCGCAGGTTCGAAAATAGCGCCTTTACCTCCAAATGTTGGAATTATAGCATCTACAAACCATAAACCCGCGATTACAAAGCCAATGGTAAGAATTAAGGTTAACGTAATTTGGTTACCAAAAACCTTAAGTGCTTTGTTGTGGTTATTAGCGCCCAAAGCTCTAGAAATAATGGACGCCCCCCCAACACCTATAGACATACCTAAAGCGGCAATAAAAAATGAGACCGGCAACACCACGTTTATGGCTGCAATAGCTGTAGAGCCAATCCAGTGACCAACAAAAATAGTGTCGACCAAGATATTAAGTGACATTACCAGAATACCAATAGAGGCTGGAACTGCTTGCTTAACTAATAGTTTACTTATTGTTTCTGTACCTAGATATGTTGAGGTGTTTTCTTTTTGCATTTACGCTTTAATTGGCGCTAACGCCCACTCATTAATCCATTGTGCTAAAAGTGCTACCCAGTCTTTATTAGTGTTTAAACACGGTATGGTGCTAAATTCTTTTCCTCCTACTTCTTGAAAAAGTTCTTCGCCTTCCATCGCTATTTCTTCAAGCGTTTCTAAACAATCACTAACAAATGCAGGGGTTACGATTGCCATATTTTCAACACCACTTTTTCCTAGTCTCTCGATAGTTCTATCGGTATACGGTAATAACCATTGATCGAAACCTAAACGCGATTGAAACGATGTTGAATACGTGTCTTTTTCGAGTTTTAGCTCTTCAGCAACTAATCGCGTCACCTCCAAACATTGATGTCTATAACAAAACTCGTGTGCTGGCGATGGTGTTTTACAACAAGAACCATCTATAGTACAATGCGATTTGGTAATATCACTTTTTCGAATGTGACGTTCTGGAACCCCGTGATACGAAAATAATAAGTAATCGTGTTTTTTGTGTTTTAAGTCGTCTTTAATCGCATTGGCAAGCACAGAAATATACTCAGGATTATTATAAAATGCGGGTAGCGAATCGATTTTTAGATCCGGGAAACTTTCTTTTCTTATGTCTTCGGCTAATACTAGAATGGTTTCTGTGGTTGCCATTGCAAATTGCGGGTATAAGGGTATTAAGAACACTTCCTCCACCCCTTTATCTACTAATTCTTGCAAACCTTTTTTAATCGTCATACTTCCGTAACGCATTGCTAAGGCCACAGGAAATTCGGTGTGCTCTTGTACTTTTTCTTGTAACTGCTCTGAAAGCACAATTAATGGAGAACCGTCTTCCCACCATATTTTTTTATAAGCGGCCGCCGATGCTTTTGGTCGTGTATTTAAAACGATACCTTTTACGAGTAAGGTTCTCGCCCAAAGTGGCACATCTATAACCCGCTCGTCCATTAAAAATTCTCCTAAGTATTTTTTTACATCTTTAGGTTCTGGACTTTCTGGCGATCCTAAATTTACGAGTAGTACTCCTTTTTTATTCATTATTATGTCTACTATTTTAAAACTATAACACCTTAGATAGTGCCCTAATTTTATTGAATTTTCGAATTGCAAAAATACAACTCTAATTTGTAATATTCTTTTTAACGAACCGTATTCTCTTTTACTATTCTATTCGATTTGCTCCTCTCTAGCCTAAAGACTGCAAGTACTTTTTGGGCGTTGTGCCGTATTTCTTTTTAAAGGCGGCGATAAAATGACTAGACGTGCTATAACCAACTTTTAAACCCACTTCATTAACATTGTGATCGCCCGACTCCAATAGTTTACGCGCGACTTCCATTTTATAATCTAATAGAAAACTAAACACTGAGTCTCCATAAATTTGCTTAAACCCTTCTTTTAGCTTTTTAAGACTCAACCCTATTTCGTCACTAAGTTCTTGTAAACTTGGTGGTTCGGCCATACGGTTTATAATAATATCTTTAGCGTTTCTAATTTTAATTACGTTGGTTTCATCGACTAAAAACGGACATTGCTCAACATCGGTTTCCTCACTTCTATTAAAATACAAACTCAGTAATTCTAAAGTTTTTCCTTTAAAATAAATATGTTTTATAGATTCATTCAGGTTAAAATGAATTAACTGATTTAGTACAATAGCCATCGACGGCGATATTTTTCCGTCTTTGTAGTATTTTTTGTCGCGATTATCATGACTTAAAAACGTGATATAATCGGCTTCTTGAGAAAACAATCCGTGAAATTTTTTAATAGAAATAAGCACGGTAATTAACCAAGAATTTGGTTTAATCTCCAAATCAATAGGTAACTCGCGCTGCGGATTGTATAGCAACAAGGAGTTTTCTTCTAAAACATCTAGACCATATCTACCATTATTAAAATTAAAAGTGCTCGATCCTTTAATGCTAAAATGAAACTGAATAAAATTACTCCCTATATCTCGTGTTACAAGTTGAGAATCTTTAGTTTCATTATGAAACGTTAACACAAAAACATCGTCGTCTACCTTGGTTTCTTTATAAAACCCTGTAGCGACATTTTTTTGATGACTCATTTCTTAAATTTTATTTTTTTATTTAGATTCATTCTAAACAAAGGCCTTGTTAGTGACTGAATTTAGTACAAAAGTATGACTTTTATCATATATTATGAAAAAATAACCTCAAAAAACCACAAACGATACTTAAAGTTCTTTTAGCGTTACTTTTTTCCAAAATGTCCCATTACATTTGTCGTTAACAAAACCTGTAGTCCTGTTTACAATAAAACATGCAACAAAAAAACACATACTTCTACGCCATTGGCTTAAGCTATAAAAAAGCTGATGCAGTTATTAGAGGGCACTTCAGTTTAGACGATACTGGCAAAGCTAAAGTATTAGAACAAGCTAAAGAAAATGGAATTGAAAGTTTAATAGTAACCTCCACCTGTAACAGAACCGAGATTTTCGGTTTTGCAGAACATCCTTTTCAGCTTATTCAATTGCTTTGCGACAACACCAAAGGTACCGTCGAAGAATTCAGAAAAGTCGCTTATATTTATAAAAGCAACGAAGCTGTATCGCATATGTTTCGTGTGGGCTCTGGTTTAGATAGCCAGATTTTAGGAGATTTCGAAATTATAAGTCAGTTAAAAAAGAGTGCAGTACTCTCTAAAAAGCACCAATTACTCAACCCATTTATAGAACGTTTAATAAATTCTGTTATTCGAGCGAGTAAGCGTATTAAAAATGAAACTGAAATTTCTTCAGGTGCTACTTCTGTCTCCTTTGCCTCTGTTCACTATATTATGAGACAAGTTGAAAACGTTTCAGCTAAAAATATTTTATTATTTGGCACCGGAAAAATAGGTCGAAACACCTGCGAAAATTTGGTGAAACATACCAAAAACGAACACATTACTTTAATTAACAGAACCAAAGATAAAGCAGAAGCTGTTGCTGGAAAGTTTAACCTAGTCGTTAAAGACTACTCCGCTTTACAAGAAGAAATTAATGCGTCAGACATTTTAATTGTTGCTACCGGAGCGCAAAACCCAACGGTAGATAAATATCTTATTCAAGATAAAAAAAACTTACTAATTTTAGATTTGTCCATTCCTAAAAACGTTAATGTAAACGTATTAGATTTAGACAATGTCTCGTTAATTCATTTAGACGATTTATCGTTAATGACCGACGAAACTTTAGAGAATAGAAAACAATATATTCCGCTAGCCGAAAGTATTATCGAAGAGGTGAAAACTGAATTTGACAGTTGGTTAACTGCACGAAAATTTGCGCCCACCATAAAAGCTTTAAAACATAAATTACTAGACTTTAAAACTGCCGAATTAGAAACTCAACGTAAAAAGAATTCTAATTTTAACGAAGAGCAAGCAGAATTAATTAGTAATAATATCATTCAAAAAATAACGAATCACTTTGCACATCATTTAAAAGATGAGACTATTTCTACAACCGATAGTCTAGAACTTATTCAAAAAGTGTTTCAGTTAGAAAAAACAACTCATGCCTAGAATAATTAAAATTGGTACTCGCGATAGCAAGTTAGCTATGTTTCAAGCTAAAGCCGTACAACAACAACTCCAACATTTGGGTCATCAGACTCTATTGGTTCCTGTAAAATCTATTGGCGATATCGAACTCGATAAACCCTTATACGAAATGGGAATAACAGGCATTTTTACACGTACTTTAGATATTGCGCTCTTAAATGGTGATGTGGATATTGTTGTACATTCGTTAAAAGATGTGCCTACAATAATGCCAAAAGGTATTGTTCAAGCTGCTGTTTTAAAACGTGGTAACGTACGCGATACGCTAGTTTACAAATTTACTGAAGAGTTTTTAGGTGCCGAGCACGCCGTTATTGCCACCGGCAGTTTACGCCGTAAAGCACAATGGCTAAACCGCTACCCTACGCATACCGTAGAGCCTATTCGTGGTAATGTCATTACGCGTTTAGATAAATTGGACCAGTCTGAACATTGGGATGGTGCTATTTTCGCTGCTGCCGGCATTGGTCGTTTAGAATTAACACCAGAAACGGCTATTAATTTAGAATGGATGATTCCTGCGCCAGGTCAAGGTGCAATTATGATTGCTGCCTTAGAAAACGACGAAGAGCTTTTAGAAATTTGTGCAGAAATAAACCATAAAGAAACCGAAACTTGCGTAAATATAGAACGTGAATTTTTAAACAGACTCGAAGGGGGTTGTACCGCTCCAATAGGTGCAAATGCCTACATTAAAGAAGAAGAATTGTTTTTTGAAGCTGTTTTATTAAGTCACGATGGTACTAAAAAAATTAGCGTTAAACGCAATAAAAAAGTAGGAGAACATCACGATTTAGCAGAGTGGTGTGCTAATTACGTTATCGAGCGCGGTGGTAAGCGTTTAATGGACGATATTAAACAATCGGAGCGTTTAACAAACGTGTACTCTACAAAATCTTTCACCGAAGCACAACGCCAGCTTTTTAATGACAAAGTAAGTATCGATAGCAGTGATTTTATTAAAATTAGTTTAAATAGAATTCCGCCGAGAGCCTTAAAAAATGAAATTGAAAACGTTGTAATTACCAGTCAAAATGCAGTTGAAGCACTTTTAACTAATTTTTCATCTATAGAATTACAATTCAAAAACATATACTGTGTAGGACGCCGTACAAAACGCGAAATAGAAAAGCGTATTGGCAAAGTAACCCACACAGAAAAAAATGCTAAAAAATTAGCAGACTATTTAGTCGAATTTATTGAAGGCACCGAAGTCACTTACTTCTGTAGCGATCTACGATTAGAAGAGCTACCAACTTTACTTACTGAAAATAATATTACAGTTAATGAGGTGGAAGCTTACCAAACTAAATTAGATCCTTTAAAATTAAAAGACAGTGTGGAAGGCGTTATGTTTTATAGCCCATCGACGGTACAAAGTTTTAAGCAAGAAAACAACCCGACAGATACTATGGTTGCCTATTGTATAGGAGATACCACTGCCAAAGAAGCGTCTAGACATTTTAAGGATGTTCGCGTCGCAAAATTACCAACTGTAGAAAGCGTTATCGATTTGGTTAATAAAAACTACGTATCGTAACCCTTGGTGTACACCATAAACTAAAGTATAATTAAAAAGTCCCGCTGTTGCGGAAAAGGCCATCATGATAAAAAACGATTTATTTTTAAGAGCATTAAAAGGTGAAACAGTAGAGCGCCCACCAGTTTGGATGATGCGCCAAGCAGGTCGCTATTTACCAGAATTTATGGAAATTAAGGCTAAATACGATTTTTTTACACGATGCCGAACACCAGAATTAGCAAGTGAAATTACTATGCAACCTATTCGTCGTTTTGGTATGGATGCTGCTATTTTATTTTGTGATATTTTAGTGATCCCGCAGGCTATGAATATCGAGGTGCAAATGAAACCTAATTTCGGTCCGTATTTGCCCAACCCTATTCGTACGCAAAAAGATGTGGACAATGTAATTGTGCCCGATGTTAAGGAAGCTTTAGATTACGTGTATCAAGCGGTAAAAGCGACTAAAGAAAAACTAAACGACGACGTACCGTTAATTGGTTTCGCAGGTTCACCATGGACTATTTTATGCTATTGCGTACAAGGTCAAGGCAGCAAAAACTTTGATAAAGCGAAGGAATTTTGTTTTACAAACCCTATTGCAGCGCACCAATTACTCCAAAAAATTACAGATACAACCATTGCTTACTTAAAAGAAAAAGTAAAGGCTGGCGTTAACGCTGTTCAGGTTTTCGATTCTTGGGGAGGTATGTTATCACCTGTAGATTATCAAGAATTTTCTTGGCGTTATATTCAGCAAATTATCGATGCGTTAAAAGATGATACTCCCGTAATTACGTTTGGAAAAGGCTGTTGGTTTGCTTTAGATGAAATGTCTAAATCTGGTGCTTCGGCATTAGGTATCGACTGGACATGTTCTGCAAAAAACGCACGTTACTTAACCGGCGGAAATATAACACTTCAAGGAAACTTCGATCCGACGCGCTTATTTTCTCCACCTTCAGAAATCAAAAAGATGGTAACGCAAATGATTAACGATTTCGGAAAAGATAAATACATCGTAAATTTAGGCCACGGTATTTTACCTAACATTCCCGTAGAAAACGCCAAAGCATTTATTGATGCCGTTAAAGAATATAAAAGTCCGGCGTAATCTAAAACAGATTTCACTATTTCACATCGCAACCATAAAGAGTTAGAGTTAGAGATGGTATGAAAAACATATTTCAAGGTATCAAGGCCTATACAGGAGCATTTGCTTTAATTTCAAAATTAAAACTTTGGAACTACTTTTTTGTACCTATTGGTATTAGTCTTTTTACCGCTATTACTATCGGTTTTCTAGCGTATAGTTTATCTAGCCCTATTGGTGCGTTTATTGCAAAAATATGGGTTTGGGATTGGGGAAAAGATTCTTTTACGTCATTTTCTAGTATTATGGGCGGATTGCTCGTCGTTATTTTAGGCTTCATTCTGTACAAACATATTATTATGGCCTTGTCTGCCCCTTTTATGAGTCCGGTTTCAGAAAGAATTGAAGCTCATTTACTGGGTACAAAACGACACGAACACCGCAACACCTCATTTAGAGAGCAGCTATGGCGTGGCATTAAAATAAATGTCCGGAATTTGTCGTTCGAAATTTTACTTACCATTCCTATTTTACTTATTGGTTTTATTCCCGTAATCGGAATAATCTCTACGATTTTACTATTTTTAGTACAGGCGTATTACGCCGGTTTTGGGAATATGGATTACACCTTAGAACGCCATTTAAATTATAGAGAAAGCATCACTTTTGTAAAAAATAATAAAGGGGCCGCTATTGGCAACGGTATTGTGTTTATGTTGTTTCTACTCATTCCTGTTGTTGGTATTATTTTGGTTTTACCACTTTCTGTCACTGCTGCTTCTATAAAAACGGTTGACCTCTTGACCATTGAAAATAGATTGGTTTCGACTCAAAAAACAACACTAAAATGATAGCCGTTTTTGATGCCTACCATATTGCTAAGATTGAAGCACACGATGCACAGAAAATTCATATATTATTAGATTCAAATTATGAGTATTTTGAAACTTACTTTCCAAAAACACTGGCTCAAAATTTAACCGAAGCGCTTTCTGAGTCCTTTGTCACAAAGAAAATAGAGCAATTTAAGAATCGAGACGAGCTTCTATTCACCATAAAAAAGACAATTACCGGAGATATTATTGGCTTAGTTTATATTAAAAATTTAGATTGGGAAAATAAACACGGCGAGTTTGCCTATTGCATTGATCGCCAAATACAAAATAAAGGTGTTGGCACAAAAGCGATACAGGCACTTTCTAAATATGCCTTTAACACCTTAACTTTAGACCGCCTTGTCGCAATTATAGACAAAAACAATATCGCGAGTATTAAGGTCGTTAAAAACACCGGCTTTACTTGGACAAGTACTTTAGAGAACATCTTTAAACCGACGC
This sequence comes from Bizionia gelidisalsuginis, assembly GCF_008086185.1. Lineage (NCBI taxonomy): Bacteria > Pseudomonadati > Bacteroidota > Flavobacteriia > Flavobacteriales > Flavobacteriaceae > Bizionia > Bizionia gelidisalsuginis. Next base: position 20,381 of record NZ_VSKN01000024.1, on the reverse strand, counting down.
AGCATCCTCCTTTAGATATGGAGTTATACACATTACATAATGAAAGATAAATTTTTTAAATACATTCACGAACTACAAGACCAAATAACTACGGCGCTAGAACGTGTGGACGGCAAAGCGACGTTTCAAGAGGATCTTTGGGAACGTCCAGAAGGTGGCGGCGGAAGAACCCGCGTCATTGAAAACGGAAATGTCTTCGAAAAAGGAGGCGTTAATATTTCTGGTGTACACGGTAAACTGCCAGATTCTATGCAAAAATATTTTGGTGTTGAAGATGCCGATTTTTTTGCTTGTGGCTTAAGCTTGGTATTACACCCCACTAACCCAATGGTACCAACCGTACACGCCAATTGGCGTTATTTTGAAATGTACGACAAAGACGGAAACATTGTAGACCAATGGTTTGGCGGCGGTCAAGATTTAACACCGTATTATTTATTTGAAGAAGACGCTAAGCACTTCCATCAGGTATCTAAAACGGCTTGCGACGCCCATAACCCAGAGTTTTACACCAAATATAAAGCCCGTTGCGACGACTATTTTTATAACAGTCATAGAAATGAAGGCCGTGGTATTGGCGGTTTATTCTTCGATTATTGCAAAGCTTCAGAGGAAATGACTATGGAAAACTGGTACGATTTCGTTACCGAAGTAGGCGATAGTTTTGTTGAAGCGTATGTTCCTATAGCCGAAAAAAGAAAAGATTTACCCTATACCGACGCCCAACGCAAATGGCAAGAAATTCGCCGTGGTCGCTACGTTGAGTTTAATTTAGTACACGATAAAGGCACCCTGTTCGGATTAAAAACAAACGGAAGAATAGAAAGTATTTTAATGAGTTTACCTCCGCATGTTCAATGGGTTTACGATCACAACCCAGAACCTGGCAGCGAAGAAGCTAAACTTGTCGACGTTTTACAAAACCCCATCGCGTGGATTTAAGAACCGTTTTATAATTTTACTCTACTATAAATGACCCTATGAATTGCTACTGCGGAACAAACAAACCTTACGAATCATGTTGCGAAATTTTTCATCTTAACGGTGGCCAAACAGAAACAGCAGAGCAACTTATGCGCTCAAGATATAGCGCTTTTGTTTTAGCTAATGGGGATTATCTCATGCAAACACATCACGAAAGTACGCGCCCCACAAAAGAAAAAGAGGCTATTGTTAATTGGGCAAAATCGGTGCAATGGATAAAATTAGAGATTTTAGAAACGACGAAAGACACAGTGGAATTCAACGCACATTTTTCTAAAAAAGGCAAAGCCGATTGTATTTATGAAAACTCCAAATTTATAAAAGAAAACACTCTTTGGTATTACTTAGGTTACGCCGAAAACACATATTAAACACACTGCAAAACAATTTTTGCATATAAAATAACACACTATGTACCCATTAAAAAGAAACAGACGATTACGAGCAAACGATGCTATTAGAGGTTTAGTTAGAGAAACAATTATCTCTCCAAACGATTTTATTGTACCCCTATTTGTCACTGAAGGCAAAGGTCTAAAAGAAGAAATCCCTTCAATGCCAAATTACTTTCGCTACAGTATAGATTTATTGGAAAAAGAAGTTAAAGAACTTTGGAGTTTAGGGTTAAAATCGGTGTTAATATTCGCTAAAGTACCAGAGCATTTAAAAGACCAGAAAGGTAGTGAAGCTCTTAATCCTAACGGGTTAATGCAACGCGCCGTTAAAACCGTTAAAAACGCGTGCCCCGATATGTTAGTAATGACAGATGTGGCTTTAGATCCTTACTCTTCCCTTGGTCACGATGGTATTATCGAAAACGGAAAAGTGTTAAACGACGCGTCTGTAGAAGTTTTAGCTGAGATGAGCTTGTCTCACGTTGTTGCTGGAGCCGATTTTGTAGCCCCTAGCGATATGATGGACGGTCGTATTTTGGCTATTCGTGAATTGTTTGAAGACGAAGGGTATGTAGACGCCGGTATTATGAGTTACTCTGCAAAATATGCATCGGCTTTTTATGGTCCGTTTCGCGATGCTTTAGACTCTGCACCTGTCGATCTTATTGATGTACCAAAAGACAAAAAAACGTATCAAATGGATTATGCCAACCGTTTTGAAGCCCTCAGAGAAACCGAAATGGATATAGACGAAGGTGCCGATATTGTAATGGTGAAACCCGGTTTATGTTATTTGGATATTGTTCGCGACCTTAAAAATGAAGTAAATGTACCCGTTGCCGTATACCAAGTTTCTGGAGAGTATTCTATGCTAAAAGCAGCAGCCGAAAAAGGATGGTTAAATCACGATGCCGTAATGCTAGAGCAAATTACAGCTATAAAACGTGCAGGCGCAGATATCATTGCCAGTTACTTTGCTAAAGATGTCGTTAAACTACTAAATCAATAAGACACGATAACGGTATTACTATTTTAAGATAAATTAACACCAAAATTAATAAGTGTTAGTAATTTCATATCTTTTGCCTACCAAAAACCTAATCGATTCTAAAACCCAATAGCTCATGAGCTTATTATTTCTTTACGCTTTTATCTCCATCTTCTTTTCGTTTCTATGCTCCATACTCGAAGCTGTTTTATTAAGCGTTACCAAAACTTTTATTTCATTAAAAAAGAAAGAAGGTAAAAGCTATGCGCAAGATCTAGAAGCTTTAAAAAAGGATGTCGATAGGCCGTTAATTGCCATTTTAACTCTAAATACTATTGCACATACTGTTGGGGCTATTTTAGTTGGTGTACAAGCAAAAGTAGCTTATGTAGAACTATATGGCACGCAAACACAAACCGTATTTGGGGTTACCTTTACAGAAGATTTAATGGTGGGTGTGGTTTCTACTATAATGACAATCTTAATCCTTGTAGCTTCCGAAATTATACCAAAAACCATTGGGGCCACCTATTGGAAATCGTTGGCCAATTTTACGACTAGAGCTTTAAACATCCTTATATTTCCTTTAAAATACACCGGTATTCTATGGGTTCTTCAGTTAACCACAAAGCTTATTGGCGGTAAAGGTCACGGCAGTATTTTAAGTCGCGAAGGCTTTATGGTAATGACAGAAATGGCGCACGAAGAAGGCGTATTCTTAGAAAATGAAAGTACCATAATTAAAAACCTACTCACATTTAAAGAGGTTCTTGCAAAAGATATTATGACCCCACGAACGGTTATGAAAGTCGAAAACGAAAACATCTCGGTCGCAGATTTCTTTAATAACAATACGTCGCTACGTTATTCTCGTATCCCCGTGTACGCCGATACAGCAGATAATATTATTGGTCTCGTTCTAAAAGCCGAAATATTCAAGGAAATGGCCTTAGGCAATGGTTCAAAAAAAATTAGTGACTTAAAACGAAACATCATTATCGTATCGCGTACTATCCCTATTCCAAAATTACTGAATAAATTACTAGAAAGTAAAAATCATTTGGCCTTAGTCGTCGATGAGTATGGTACCGTTAGCGGACTCGTAACGATGGAAGATGTTATAGAAACGCTCTTAGGACTGGAAATTATGGACGAAAACGATAACGTTTCCGATTTGCAATTAAAAGCTAGAAAGGATTGGGAATCACGTGCAAAAAAACTAGGCGTTATCGATGGTGATGACGTCGAATAATTGCGGTAATAATGGAAGACACCTGCTGCATCAATTCGCCTTTAGGTATTACCAAAATTACAGGTAACCGTAATGGTGTAGTTTCTATCACCGTATTAAATTCGCCAGAAAAGGTCTCCCCAATAATTCCAGAATCTTTAGAAGATTGTGTGCTTCAATTAAACGAGTACTTTCAAGGCGATCGCCAAGACTTCAGTTTAACTTTACAGCCGCAAGGCACCGTGTTTCAGCAACGTGTTTGGAAATTATTACAAACTATTCCTTACGGCAAAACAGTCTCTTATTTGGAGCTTTCCAAACAGCTAGGAGACGCAAAAGCCCTTCGTGCAGTAGCCAATGCCAACGGCAAAAACCCACTTTGGATTGTCGTACCGTGCCATCGTGTTATTGGAAGCGACGGCAGTTTAACCGGTTATGCTGGTGGTTTACACAGAAAACAATGGCTACTCGAGCACGAAAGTCCGTATACCCAAGAACGATTATTTTAACAACTTATCGCACATAATGGCACGGCTATCGTCGTACGTGGCACTTATCTTTATTTATACACACCACCCCATTCTCACTATTACCCCTACTTTTATAAACTGTAAAGCGCTAAATTGCAGAGGTATTCTTCATACACTATCCATACACTAACCATAGGGTATCCATAGGGTATCCATAGGGCAGCTATAGCGTCACCTAATTAATCTATATCTTAATCCGGAATACATAATATCTTTTTGGGTGTTCCGGTTTTTAAAACCGTCGCGCTTTCCGTTATATCTTTTCATTTTGTAAGAAAAAAGAAAAGGATGCCACTGCAATCGCTAACACATAATTTTACTATATTTAGTATTCTAAACTAATTTTGAAACCATGAAATTCATTAAAAACCTCTTAAAGGGAATCGTTATCCTTTTCGCTTTATTAATTGCCACATTATATATTACCGACACCGATTATTTACTAAAAGCGGTGCGCACTATTTATCTGCAAGGTTATTCTACTGCATTTTTAGACGATTACCATCAATTTGATAATCGCTTAATAGAAAATGGCACCCCAGAACCGTGGCCAAACCACGACGATTACAATACAGCAAAAGAAACAGCACGCTTAGAAAAAGCTAATATAGATTGGGGGACCATCGCTTATGTTATTATTAAAAACGATAGTATATGGTTCGAGAACTATTACGATGGGTACAATAAAGACTCGAAAACAAACTCCTTTTCTATGGCTAAAAGCTATGTCTCTGGCCTTATGGGAAAAGCCATTATGGACGGTTATATTAAAAGCGCAGACCAACCCGTTTGCGATTTTATTCCAGAATTTTGTGACGGTAAAGCCGCAAAAATGACGGTTGGCGATTTATCGACGATGAGCTCTGGCACCAATTGGGACGAAGCTTATTATTCGCCACTTTCTATTACTACTCGCGCTTATTTTGATGACGACTTAGCAAAAGTAGTAACAGGTTTAAAAGTAGTCGATGAACCCGGAACGGCTTATAAATATGCCAGTGGAGATACGCAAATGCTAGCTATGGTTATAGAAAAAGCAACCGGAAAAAAGCTATACGATTACCTTACCGAAAGTTTTTGGAAACCCCTAGGTAGCGAAAATGAAACCCTTTGGCAAGTGGATAGCGATGACCACAATTTAGTAAAAGCGTACTGCTGTATTGCGAGTAACGCTAAAGATTTTGCACGTTTTGGAAAACTCTATAAAGACCACGGTAAATGGAATGGCAAGCAAATACTAGATTCTACTTTTGTCGCTAAATCTATAAAACCTGTATTTCCTGCCAGTCCTGAGTACGGCTATGGCTGGTGGTTAAAAACGCATAACGACAAAGACTTTTTTATGATGCGTGGTCACTTGGGTCAATACGTAATTGTGCAACCCGAAGATAATGTCATTATTGTGCGTTTGGGGCACCAGAAATCGCCCGATCAAGGGGTTGGCACATTCACTAAAGATATCTCTTTATATATTGATGAAGCGTATAAGATGCTAAATGCCCATAGCAATTAAACGTGATTACTAATTTAAACCTCTAGCCTTATGATAACCAAGCTTAATCTAGAAAACATTTTATTCTTAGACATAGAAACTGTTCCAGAAACACAGCATTTTTCGGAGTTAGATAGCACCAAACAAGAGCTATGGGATGCTAAATCTAAATACCAACGAAAGGAAGAATTTAGTGCCGAAGAATTTTATGATCGCGCGGGCATTTGGGCAGAGTTTGGTAAAATTGTTTGCATCTCGGTGGGGTATTTTACGGCAAAAGACAACACCCGACTATTTAGAACTACCTCGTTTTATGGTGAGGAAATCACGCTTTTAAACGCCTTTAAAGACTTATTATTATCGCATTTTAGCCAAGCGAAACACTTACTTTGTGCTCATAATGGTAAGGAATTCGATTTCCCATATATCGCACGGCGGATGATTATTCATAATATAGAATTGCCCTACAAGCTTAATTTGTTTGGTAAAAAACCTTGGGAAGTACCGCATTTAGACACTTTAGAATTATGGAAATTCGGCGATTATAAAACGTATACCTCTCTTAAACTACTAACTAACGTGCTAGGTATTCCATCGCCAAAAGATGATATTGACGGTAGTGAAGTGTACAAAGTGTATTACGAAACCAACGATATTAAACGTATTGCCGATTATTGCGAAAAAGATACCATTGCGGTAGCGCAGATATTTTTAAGATTACGTGGCGATGCCCTCTTAAAGGATGATGAAATTATTCACGTGTAGTATCCTCTGCAAAAAAGCTATGCATTCCTTTTTAATTTTATAAGGACGTAATTGTAACGCCTTATTAATCGCGTCTTTATTACAACTTCTCTTAACTACTGTAAGGAAACGACTCACGAAAGGGTAGTATTTTATGTTGCAAGAAACAATTACACAGATAACATTTATAAAAATAAGACCATTAAAAAAGCCCAAACTTACGTTTGGGCTTTTCATTGGACTACTTAGTTTATAAACTACGCTACGCTTACTCTTTAATAAATTTTCGCGTTTCTAAAGCACCATCTATAGTAAACTGAATAAGGTATAATCCCGCTTCTAGAGTACTAACATTAATACCATTAGCGCTATCGGTTCCTTTTGCGATCTCTTGACCTAACATATTTACAATGGTAAAAGGCACATTATCGACCGTCGATTTTACAAACAACGTGTTTCCATTTACTGGATTAGGATAGATTGAAATATTTACTGCATTTGGCGGATAGTTAACTTCCACCGCGACTAAGGTAGCATTAGTGCCACAAGCGCCACGTTGTACCCACTGAGATGCGGTTCTTTCAAATAAATATCCTTGGTATGTTACAAAATCCCCAGAATAATACGTATTGCTACTATTGTAAGCTGCAACACCTTCGCAAATATCTGTACTAGGCCCTGATGTTGTTCCACTTGCCACATTACTAAATCCAGATTCGTTTCCTTCTGCATCTACCGCTTTTACTCTAAATGAAAAGGCGCTATTTTCGGTTAATCCAGTAATATTTGCCGATGTTCCTGTTACGGTTCCAATATTTGTAGCCCCGCTATAAATATCATAACCTGTTACTCCGACATTATCTGTTGAAGCTATCCAACTGAGATCTAAAGTTGTTTGCGTAATATTGGACGCTGATAAGTTTGTTGGGTGACTTGGCGCTTCTGTATCTACACCTGACCCTCCAATATTAATAGTATAATCTTCAACCTCACCATAAGTAAACGATTCACACGCTGTTGGTATAGCATTGTACTTCATAGATACACGCATTCTAGTTGCTGTCGCGCTCGTACTGTTTGGCACAGTAAACGTAATACTAGACGTTGCGTTTTTATTTGCTGCAACGGCACCTATTTGCTCTCCCGCATCAGTAAAATCATTATCACCGTTATAATCAATCCACACAGCGAAAGCTTCATTATATTTCGACCCTGTCCAAGTAGGTGTTATTGTAACGGTATACGCTGTTCCTTTTGCTAAAGTCGTCGAAACTGAAGTAAAATCGGAATAGCCCTGAGCTCCAGAAGTCTTATTAATTGTATTTAATTGCACGCGACTAATATATTCGTCGTTTGTATTAGAACCGGCAGACGTACAATACGAATTTCCGCCGCCACCAGATGGATATGCTGCACCAACACCTACGGCGTGCCACGCATTAGTAACCGCAATTTCTTCTGCGCCCTCTGCACCATATAAATCTTTTGCAGACTGAATTGCTCCTGCTCTTGCATTTGCAAACGTTGAATTAGAAGATAGATATTGCGTTAACGTTCTGTGAGCAATTTTAGCGGACTTGGTCATTCCTATTCCCGAAACGCTATAAGTGCTTCCAATATCGTTAGTCCCATTGCCACCTGCTACAGATAAGTAAAACCAGAAGTTTAAAACGCCCGAATTGGTATGTACACCACAATAATCGTTAGCGTTGGTTGGTGTCCCGCAATTAGGGTTTTTCCAATAGGTGCCATCGTAAGTATCTGGTTGACTATGCGTATTTGGATTACTCATAGAACGCAGTGCCGAAGACCCGCTTCTTCTGTCAATTTCATCTCCTATTAACCAAATTGAGGCCGATGGTGCTGCATTATTACTGTTTCCTTTAGCAAAATGCTCTACGGCTGCTCCCAAAATATCTGAAAACCCTTCGTTTAGTCCTCCAGATTCTCTTTGGTAAGCCAAGTTAGCGGTACTAGAGGTTACGGCATGACCAATTTCGTGTGCAGCAACATCAATAGAGGTTAAAGCATCGAAATACCCATTACCCTCAGTACCGTTTGATGAACCATCACCGTAAGTCATCACACTTCCGTTCCAAAAAGCATTATCGTAACCTGCTCCTCCTGGTTGATCGTCGTAATGCACCCAACTATTAATTGCAGCTCCAGAGCCATTGTAACTATTTCTTCCGTGCACCGTAGATAGATAATCGTACGTTTTTTCAGCTCCCCAATGTGCATCTAAAGCGGCATTATCCTTATAACTATTATTAAATTCTGCAGCTGTCCAGTTGTTATCTGCATCTGTAAAATTTGTTGATGGATAACTGTTTTGCCTACCACTATTGTAGGTGTTTATTCCATTTCCACGGGTATTATCTCTTAGTGCGTAGCTTGAGCCAATAACACGTGTCGTTATCGCTTTTGCGCCACTGTATCGCGTCGCTGCGTTTCCTGATGCTCTAAAAGCAGTTGCTTCTTTGGTCGTGAGATTTTTTTCAGTTATACTTAAATTTTTTGAAGAATTTGCGTGTTCCCCTAAATGCTTAATGATGCTATTATAAAAAAGCACTTTTCCAGTAACAGCATCAATATAGATATCTCCTCTACTCACTGGCTGCGTTGCATAAATATCATACTTATAAGCTAATTGTCCGTTTTTTGAAGTCTCCTTTCCTTGAGCTCCAAAGTTTGGTAGCACCACCAATTCTCCGTCTGGCTTCGTGTAGCCCATTTGATTAGCAGCACTTTCATTTTGCCATAAATAGCTTTGTGCACCAACGTGGTTTACTGCCGATTGAAACCCTTGTGCTTTACTTAATGTTGGTGTGGTATTAACACCCTCAAGCTCATAGTACTCCCCACTAATAGAGACCACTTTATTATTTTTTCCGTGCAAAGTATAAGTTGCAAATTCTACAGGGATAGTGTTATAATGCTGTTGATATTTTTGATGTAAAAACCCAATTTCATCTCTTCCGGATTTAATTTGAGTAAAGCCATCGCTATTTTTTGTTTTTAATTGTTCGGCTAAAACAGTATTCACATCTTGCATAGAATACGTTGCGTCTTTCGTAAAGATGACTAGGTTTGGCTGCCCATTCTCACCGTTAACTTTTTGAGCGACGCGTTCTTGTCCATAACTAGCCACACAAACTAATGTTGCTAAGGACGAAAAAAGCAACGCTTTGATAGAGTTTTTTTTCATAATAAATGTTGGGGTTAAAATGTTAATAATTATTGAATAAGGTTTTTAAACGTCGCACTAAAACGACGTTACAACAGAATGTTTGTTTTTTAAGGTGTGAAATCAATTAAAAAACACTCTGATTCAGTAGGGTTTTGCAGTAAAAATCTTATTATTCTAAATAAATAAGCCCCGAATAAAACGAGGCTTATTTTAGTACTACTTAATAAATTTAAGGAGGTTTGTTATTCTTTAATAAATTTTCGTGTTTCCAAAGCACCGTCTATAGTAAACCGAATAAGGTATAATCCCGCTTCTAGAGCGCTAACATTAATACCGTTGGTGCTATCGGTTCCTTTTGCGACTTCTTGACCTAACATATTTACAATGGTAAAGGGCACATTATCGACCGTAGATTTTACAAATAACGTGTTTCCATTTACTGGATTAGGATAGATTGAAATTTTGACACCCAATTGCGATACAAAACCTTCAACTGCAATTCTTGCCGCTCCGCAAGCTCCTAGGTTTGTCCATCCAGAAGAGGTGCGTTCGTATAAATCCCCTTGATACGTTACTTGTTCGCCCACAGTATACGATTGACTACTGTTATACGGTGCCACACCAGCACATTTATCGGTCGGTGTAGTTCCGTTAGTTAACGCTACAGCATCTACAGCCATATCTCCTTGCCATGTTGTTCCTGTGGTACCATCAAATCTTAATTTAATTATACTTCCTGCGTAAGACGATAAGTCTACAGTTGCCGTTTGCCATGTATTCCCTTGGTTTCCTGACTGCGTCCATACGGTCGTCCAGTTTGTTCCATTATTGGTACTTACTGCTACTTTTAAATTCCCCATCGCAGCTGCTCCGTACATGTGGTATTTAAAGTTGAAAGCCCCTTGAGATACTGCTGATAAATCGTAACACGGCGACTCTAATACGGCTCTTTTAGATGAGTTATTAGGTGCCGAAGATTCCATAAAAATATATTGTGATCCTTCTGATGCGCTAGAAGGCCCTGTATTACTAGACGGTGTTGCTCCAGATTTACGTGTCCAATTAAAATCGTCTCCAGAACTTTGCGTCCACGCGCCAAATCCGCTTTCGAATCCTTCGTTATAAGGAAATGAAGAAACGGCTCCCGTGCATCCTGTTGGCGGATTGGTTGTCCCTGAAGTAATATTTATCGTATAATCTTCCACTTCTCCATAAGGGAATGTTTCGCAAGCGGTAGGAATAGCATTGTATTTCATCGCTACTCGTAATCTTGTGTCACCATTTAAGGCCCCTGCAGGGACTGTAAACGTTCCACTAACTGGTGTTGTTGTCGCTGCTGCTTTAGAGAAAATCTGTTCGCCAGAATCTAAAAAATCACCATCGTTATTATAATCTATCCACGCCGCAAAACCTTCTGAATACGTAGAACCCGTCCACGTAGGTGTTACGGTTATGGTATACGCAGTTCCTTTAGATAAGTCTGAAGACATAGAGGTGAAATCTGAATACGATTGTGCTCCAGAAGTATTATTGATACTTCCCACTTTTACGCGACTAATATATTCGTCATTTACACTATTTCCTTGCGCTGTGCAATATTGCGTTCCGGTCTGACATGGAGAACATGAAGATCCACCACAATCTACACCAGTTTCGGTTCCGTTTTGAATACCATCGGTACACGTTGGTTGTGCTACTGCCCCACATTTATCTGAAGCCGCTAAAGCTGCTCTTGGTCCTCCATTTAATAAAGAAGCCCTCATTCTATTTTTCTGACCCGTAGTATACAGGTTCATACACGAATCGTTTGTGTAATCCATATAGTTTTGTACCATATCTATAGACCCACAAGAGGTTTGACCCACTGGGCACCCACCGTTAGAAGTTTGGTGTGTTGGTGTATCGCTTACAAAATCGTTACCACAATTTGCATCTCCCCAAATATGGCGCAGATTAAAAAAGTGACCTACTTCGTGCGTTGCTGTTCTTCCTTCATCAAAAGGTGCTGATAAATAAAATCCTGAACCTTCATTTTTAGATCCAAAGTACTGTGGCCCCATAACGACGCCATCTGTAGAAGCACTCCCGCCAGGAAATTGTGCATATCCAAGAATTCCTCCACCAATATTACACACCCACATGTTAAGATATTGCGATGTATTCCAAGGGTTAACTCCGCCTTGCGACGCTTTTTTCATAGCATCATTAGTTCCCCAAGAAGTTTTAGAAGAGGACTTTCGTGTAATACCATTGGTAGTATTTCCATTAGGGTCTACCGCAGCCATACAAAACTCAATTTGCGTATCTGCTGCTTGAGACCACGTAGTATCGGCATCGGCATTTAGTCTTCTAAAATCGTCATTTAAGACTTGAATTTGAGATAAAATTTGAGCCTCACTAATATTTTCATTCGCGTTGCTATAAATAACATGAACTACCACGGGTATGGTAATTACATTTCCGACTATTTTGTTACTAGAAGATTCCATCTGCGCAATTTTAGCTTGCGTAAAGACTTCAATTTGATTCATTCTAGACTCTAATTTCGGGTCTAATTGTTTTCTGTATTCTAAATTCTCCATAGTTTCGCAACGTCGGTCTTGAGCGACCGCGACGAAGGAAAACAGTAAACATAGAATTGATAAAGTAATGTTCCGTTTCATACTATTAGTTTAAGGTTTTTGCTTAATTATTATTAATAATGCAGCGAAAGTATTAAAAGCGATGAGTTAAACACATTAGAAGCCTGCTTTTTCGATTAAAAACGCACAAAATAATATTGTTCGGTTTTGTTTACGGATTTTACCGTAAATTTATAATCTCATAACATTGTCCCCGTTATATGACTAAAACAAGCCTACTTACAGTTGAAGATTTATCTATTTCATTTTTTTCGGAGGGTATAGAAAATGAAATCATTCGTTCTATTTCCTATCATTTAGAACCCAATGAGATTTTAGGTATTGTTGGCGAATCGGGATCCGGTAAATCGGTGTCTTCGTTAGCTATTTTAGGATTGCTTCCTAAAACCATTGCAAAAATTACTTCGGGACGTATTGTGTATCATAATGAAGATCTCACACAAATTTCCCCCAAAGCGTTTCAAACGATAAGAGGTAAAAAAATAGCGATGATTTTTCAAGAACCTATGAGTTCTTTAAACCCTTCGATGCGTTGTGGTCCCCAAGTAGAAGAAATCCTAAAACAGCACACAACACTTTCTAAAAAAGCTATTAAAGCCGAAACGCTATCTCTTTTTGAAAAGGTAAAACTTCCAGAATCAAATCGCGTGTATAAAGCGTATCCCCACGAAATTTCTGGCGGACAAAAGCAGCGCGTTATGATTGCTATGGCTATTGCCTGCAAACCTGAAATCCTTATTGCGGACGAGCCAACAACGGCACTAGATGTTACTGTGCAAAAAGATATTATTGTTTTACTAAAAGCGCTCCAAGCCGAAAACAAAATGAGCATTATTTTTATTACTCACGATTTGGCGTTGATTTCTGAAATTGCCGATCGTGTTTTAGTGATGTATAAAGGAGCGGTAGTCGAGCAAAATACGGTAAACCATATTTTTAAGGCACCAGAACACGAGTATACTAAAGCTCTTATTAATTCTAGGCCGTCGCTAAAGGTGCGTCTTAAAACATTACCCACCATTACCGATGTGCTAAACGACACCGTTTTAGACGCGGTGGTTACACCCGAAATGCGCGCAGCAAAACATAAAATATTGTATAGTACACCGCCATTATTGGAGGTGAAAAACGTGGAGAAAGACTATGTTTCGACCTCCGGATGGTTCTCGAAACCGGAGCATTTTAAAGCGGTAGACTCTGTAAGTTTTAATATTTACGAAGGAGAAACCCTAGGTTTAGTGGGGGAATCGGGCTGTGGCAAATCGACTTTAGGAAACGCCATTTTGCAACTTGATAAAGCAACAGCCGGAAGTATTTTATATAAAGGCGTAGACATTACAAAATTAAGCACTTCGGAAACCAAAGCGATGCGCAAAGATATTCAGATTATTTTTCAAGATCCGTATTCGTCTTTAAATCCCAGAATCCCTGTTGGCAAAGCCATTATGGAACCTATGAAAGTACACAACTTATATAAAAACGCTGCCGAACGCAAAGAAAAAACAATGGCCATTTTAAAACGTGTGGGCTTAACCGAGGCGCATTTTAACAGGTATCCACACGAGTTTTCTGGCGGTCAGCGTCAGCGTATTGGTATTGCACGCACTATTGCTTTACAGCCTAAACTTATAGTTTGTGACGAAAGTGTATCGGCCTTAGATATTTCGGTGCAAGCGCAAGTGCTTAATTTACTTAACGAGTTAAAAGAGAAGTTTAATTTTACCTACCTTTTTATCTCCCACGATTTAGCAGTCGTAAAATATATGTCCGATCAATTATTAGTAATGAATGCTGGTAAGATTGAAGAGCTCGACGATGCCGATGTTATTTACAACACGCCTAAAAAAGACTATACCAAAAAGTTAATTAATGCAATCCCTAAAGGGATTTAATTTACTGAATGGCGAATGGTGAATGGTGAATGGTGAATGGTGAATGGTGAATGGTGAATGGTGAATGGTGAATGGTGAATGGTGAATGGTGAATGGTGAATGGTGAATGGTGAATGGTGAATGGTGAATGGTGAATGGTGAATGGTGAATGGTGAATGGTGAATGGTGATATTGTTCGCGAGCTCACAATTTTATGAGTTTTTCAATAATGAAAAATGAAAATCGTACTACACAATAGCATCTAAATATTTAAATACTTATTAGGTAGAAAGCGTATTTTAGAACACGAAAAGACAGTGATAAAAAATATCATTTCACTTAAAAAATAGCTTCTATAATTTAGCCATTTATAGCATACAGATTTTTTTTACTAAAAAAAACACACCTCTCGAGAACGAAATGGTGTGTTTTATATTTTGTATAATTCTGTTTTGCATTGTAGGATGTTCAGGTAGATTTGGTACAAAACTCATAACGGTTAGTTTATGGTAAATTTGGGTTATTTATACTGATAGGTTTGGGACTACTAACATAAACCCTTTTGTTAAAAGAATTGGCTTAAAAGCATTAAATTTCGATGAAATACATAAAATTTTAACATTTAACCTATTTTTGTGCTACTATTCTCACCAAAATATTCCATTTAACACATTTGCTAAATATCCATTTCTGGAATATCGCCCTCTATAATTAAATGCCCTTCGGTTGCTTTCTCGATCTCTTCTACCGAAACCCCGGGTGCGCGTTCTAATAATTTAAATCCCTTATCTGTCACTTCAATAACCGCAAGGTTCGTTACAATTTTCTTTACGCAGCCCACACCCGTTAATGGTAACGAGCAACGTTTTAATAATTTAGACTCTCCGGCGCGATTGGTATGCATCATCGCCACGATAATATTTTCGGCACTGGCTACCAAATCCATAGCGCCACCCATTCCTTTTACCATTTTACCCGGAATTTTCCAGTTGGCAATATCGCCGTTTTCGGCAACCTCCATTGCGCCTAAAATGGTTAAATCTACGTGCTGACCACGAATCATAGAAAAACTCATTGCCGAATCAAAGAAACTCGCTCCCGGCAAGGTTGTAATGGTTTGTTTTCCTGCGTTAATAATATCGGCATCTTCTTCACCATCAAACGGAAAAGGCCCCATACCAAGCACGCCATTCTCACTCTGAAATTCTACTTCTATATCGTCGCGCACATAATTTGCTACTAACGTTGGAATACCAATCCCTAAGTTTACGTAGTCACCATCTTGCACTTCTTTTGCAATGCGTTTTGCAATTCCTATTTTATCTAACATACTGTTTTATTTTGATGTGTTTACACCTAATCCCTAGTCTGTACAGGTTTTTAAAGCGCCCTACACGACTATAATTGGCATCTACTAATTACTATAAAGATTCCTTATTCGCGAGTACGCACGGTACGTTGCTCGATACGTTTTTCGTAAGCTGTACCTTGAAAAATACGTTGCACAAAAATACCTGGAATATGTATTTGGTTCGGGTCTAACGTTCCTGCAGGCACTAATTCTTCCACCTCAGCGACTGTAATAGTTGCTGCGCCACACATTACCGGATTAAAATTTCGTGCTGTTCCTTTAAAAATCAAGTTTCCAGCTTCGTCCCCTTTCCAAGCTTTAACAAAGGCAAAATCGGCTTTAAAAGCGTGCTCTAACACGTACATTTTACCGTCGAACTCGCGTGTCTCTTTACCTTCGGCCACTTCGGTACCATAACCAGCAGGGGTATAAATAGCAGGAAAACCGGCTTGTGCAGCACGACAACGTTCGGCCAGAGTGCCTTGCGGAATAAGCTCTACGTCTAACTCTCCAGACAGCATTTGCCTTTCGAACTCGTCGTTTTCACCGACGTAAGACGATACCATTTTTTTTATTTGACGCTTTTTTAATAATAAGCCCAGACCAAAATCGTCTACTCCCGCGTTATTAGAAATACACGTTAAGTCCTTTATATTACTATCTACCAAGGCAGTGATTGCGTTTTCCGGAATACCCGACAAGCCAAAACCACCCAACATAAACGTCATATTATCGGTAATGCCTTCTGTCGCTTCTTTAACTGAATTTACTTTTTTATTAATCATACTTAAATTGTCTTTTGAGGCTTAAAATTAAGGAATTTAAATCTCAGAACCGCTTTTTGGGCACATTTTTGCGAAAAAGCAAAAACCAGGCCTTCCGCTATATCTTTTGCCAAACGCAAAAGGATGCCGCTACACTCCTTTTTGCAGATTCTTATTACAATTTAGAAGTAGTTTTAAGAAAAAGAATTTGTAGTGAACTAAATGTTTTACTAATGGAAATATGTATTGCTTTAAAACAAAAATAGCCGAAAAGAAACAATTTTTAAATTTAGTTCTTAACTACTATTTTTTATATATGTGGTGGTAGTTAATTTTTATTCTTCTCCAACATAACTAAAATAGACTTCACGAATAATTATTTCTTTATTTTTTATTTCAGATTTATCTATTAAAAATATATGTTTAGCTTTTTCAAATAATTTAAAAACCTTGTTAAATTCCATTTTTCGCATAACGTCAATAGACATCAACAAATCTTTGTTATTTTTTAAAAAAGAGTTAAGGATTATCTCTATTCATCTCGTCAAAGTCTTTATATTCCCTACTTGATAAATTGATAATTCCTGTTGGGGACTTACCTTTTAGGTTATCATAAATTGAAAAATAATAATTTCCAAGTAGTATGCTTTTTGGGTTATTTCTTAGTCGTTTTTTTTCAAATTCAGAATTGTCAAACACTACAAAAAGAGTTTCCTCATTACTAATACTTTTATTTATAGACTTACACGAGTTAAGTATTAAACAACTAAATATAATCAATTCTAAGTTCAAGTTATAAGTGCAACACGAATATTTAAAATAGATGGGGCTAGCCCCATCTATTTTAGGCTCAATATCTATATTCGTTTTAGATGAAACATTATAAACAATTAGCCTCGTCACAAAGGTATCAAATTTCTACATTATTAGAGACAGGAATAACTATTACTCAAATTTCGAAGATCATCGGTGTTCATAAAAGTACCGTATCAAGAGAATTAAAGAGGAACACACCAGGTAGAGGTAGAACAGCTGGCAGTTATATAGCAGAGCACGCTCAACAAAAAACTGAGCAAAGACATTGCAATAAGCCAAAGTCTATTCTATTGACAGAAGCTCTTAAAAAGCGAATTGCTGGTTTGATGGAGTATGAGAAATGGAGCCCTGAGCTTATAGCAAAGCGACTTAGTAAGGAATCTGAAGTTTGTGTAAGCCACGAAACTATTTATAAATGGATATGGACTGCAAAGCATAGCAACCATAGAAAACATAGCTCTTATAAAAAATTACATAAGCATCTACGCCACACAGGTAGGAGGCAAAAGAGGAGTAATATTAAAGATAAACGTGGAGCAATCACTGGACGTGTAGGTATTGATAAGCGACCCAAGATAGTAGAAAAACGTTTACGCATTGGCGACATAGAAGTAAACCTTATGATGGGTAGTAACCATAAATCAGCATTACTAGTGATGACAGATAGAGCAACATGGGTTACTATGATAGAAAAACTCAGTAGTAAAAATGCAGATGAAGTTTATAAAAAGATGAATCAACGGCTTACAAATTTTGACGCATCTTGGATAAAAACAATAACATTTGACAATGGAAAAGAGTTTGCCTATCATCATAAAATAGCAAAAGATGTGAATGCAAAAACATATTTTACAAGACCTTATACCTCGCAAGATAAAGGAACTGTAGAAAACAGAATTGGTGTGATAAGAAGATTTTTTCCAAAGAAAACAGACCTTAGAGAGGTCTCAAACAAAACAATAAAAGAAGTAGAAAAATTACTAAATTACAGACCAATTAGAAAGTTTAATTATAATAACCCAATTGAAGTCCTAAATAATAAGTGTGTAGCACTTATCGGTTGAACTCAGCAATACCAATGTAACCCCTAAGAGCAACATTACTAGTTTTAAATACTGTTTAAATTTTCTTTTTTTCATTCGTTTGGTTGGTTTTAAAAATTATTAATTTTATTATTAAAAAGCAAGTGTATAATAACAATCTCACAATACCTTTTTATACCATTCATCGAAAACTTCAACTTAGTAGCACTTTTCATTACGGTAAAAACCGTAATGGGAGTAAAATTCTTTTAGTTTAAAAGCAAAAATAGCAGAAAAGAAACAAACTTTATGTTTAACTCTTAACTGCTATTTTTTAATTAGTGTTTAGCGAAAAACACGCCTCTGGGAAACATAAAATATTATTGTAAAAGCCAAAGCAACAGCTTATATTTTGGTCATAAAATATTTGTGAGAAAACCTATTAAGTTCTACTTCTCGAATAGTAATTAATTCTCCTTCGAATTCGCCTTTATCTATAATTAGAATTTTTTTGGCCGAGGTTAATATTTCGTCGAGCAATGCTAAAAAATAAGAAACATCATCTTTATTATAACCTCTAAAAAAACAATTGTTAATGATATGATTTTTATTATCCTTTAAAAATTTCTTGTGTTTTTTATAAACGTTCGAGGTGATTCCAGCATCTCTTTTATCAAAATCAAAATATTTCATATGCTGAAATTCAATTTTGGAAGAGTCTTTTAATATATATATATAAGTAATAACGGTGTCTTTTTTAACTATAAATTTATTGACAACACTATTTTTATTTTCTTCTAATAGAATATATAACGTGTCTTTTTTTGAAAATTTTATAAAGAACTTATCTTTGCTAATTCTTTCTTTGAAAATTTTATTTTTTAATAGATATTCTTTAGAATAGGTCGATTCTACAGTACGAGAAGTCATTTTAGTAGAATCTTTTACCTGCGAAAAGGAGTATAAAGAGATAAATAATAATGGAAAAATAAATGTTTTAATTTTCATTGCAGTAAGTTTTTGAAAATTGTTTACCTGTGCTGTTATATTTTGAAAACAAGTATTGATTAACTGTTAAGCTTTCTAAGACGGACTGAACTGCTGAAGTATTTTGCAATCCTGTCATTGATAAATTTTTAAAAAATAATGACCAATTAAATAAATGACTTTCAGTTAATGGATTATTTATATCATTTGCTGTGTAATAATCTAAATCGGAAACATAATTTTGATTACTCAAAGGGATTAAATCATCTTTAACGTCAGTCAAAATTTGCTCCATTACAGGAAGCATATAGGTAAATATGAAATCATGCTGACTTTGATTATTTCCATCTATATCTAGTTCACAATTAAAATCATTATAAAACTGATTTAGTATACTTTCTAATTCAATATCATTATAGGGATGTAATGATGACGCTTGACTACAATTTTGAATCTTTAAATAAAGATAAGCGTGAATGCATTCATGCAAAATATTTCTCGCAATTTGAATATTTGAAGCTTTAGCATCATGTAATGGGTTTAATGTGTTTTTATTTATTTCAATTAGAACATCCATAGATTCAACTTCTCCTGTAGAAGTGTTTAACATTAAACTTGTTCTTGTTGCAGTTGCCCCTATAGAATTAGCTAAATTAGCTACAATTTCAAATTTAACATTTAAACTTTCATTTTCTCCAAAAGTATCTATAAATAAATCTTTGAATTTTGGTGAATCTACCAATTTATCATAAATACACATAAATTTTTCGTTTTCAGGCAAACTAATAGTATCACATCCTTTTCTAACATCTCCTAAATCTACATTAAAAGGCGAATTTAGACTATATTGAGAGTTAAAATTTTCATCAGATGTATAACAATCTTCCTCTATCTCCAATTCCTCTGGACAATCATCACCTCTACAAGGTGTTGTTGGTGTTGTAACGCCTCCATTGCTTGATGAACCACCACTACCACCGTTATTGGTTTGGCCTCCATTTGTATCCCCAGTGTTTGTAGATTCAGTATCATTACCCACTGGTTCGCCAGAATCTCCCCAGCTTCCTGCCCCACCTCCTCCGCTGGGCGTGCAAGTTTCTGTAATTACTATACTGTAAAAATCAATACCACAATCACCATAACCTATAGAATCATTATGATTACCTGAACTACAATATTCTTCAATTGTATAAGTACAGCCTTCTTTACTCAAAAATCCAGTTACAAAACTGTCGTTATCGATTTTCTTAAAAGTTATTTTGTTATTTAAATTAACAATGTTACCTTTTTCAATATTCTCTTTTTCTTGAGCCGTTAACGCATATGTAACTAATAGCGTCTCATAGCTGTTATCTGGTTGTAGCGTTAATACTA
>NZ_VSKN01000023.1:0-37488 GCF_008086185.1 Bizionia gelidisalsuginis | reverse complement strand
ATTAGGAAGAATAACACCAATGGAAAAATGGAACGCTGACAAACACCTGATTTTAATGAAAAAAATAACCGCATAATTTAACTAACGAAATTTAAAAGAATACTCTTGTTTTATAGGGGTCAAAACATTACTAGTATTAGAGTTTAAACAAAATCAATAACTAAAATAGCAAAATGAAGTTCTTCAAAAAAATAAAACAAATTACTCATTTAATGAAAGCAATAGATTTCAAATAATTTAAGCTTTAAAACTTTTAAAATTAAATAGTAAGTCTCAAGACTTTTATGAAACACTAAAATCCAGTAAAAATACCCCGTGGTTAAAGAGTTTTAAATGATCCAACCTTTTTTAGCCGCTCTTTTACTATATAAATAAAGGAATATGGCTACTCCAATAACTACAATAGGCACTAAAATTGATAAAACAAATGAAGAATTGTTAATATCAATAATAAATAACCAATACAGCTCTGTTAAGACTAGGGTAATCAATGAAACTGCGAAAAATTTGATAGCCCATTTTTTCTTTAATAAAAGCATAAAAACACCTAATGTTTCAGAGAATATGGCAACTATAAACGTAATTCCGTACCATAGTGGTACCGATTGCAAAACTGCAAATTCTTCAGCTGTGGTATTTTCTTGTAGGAAGTCCATTTGATAAGTCGTTAAGTATAATTCAATAATGTTCCATATAAGAGCAAAAATACCTATAGCCCAAAAGGAAGCTGGTGGTTTAGTTTTTATTTTCATAAATACCTCTTTTATTTTATTTATATTCTAAATATAATGAAATAAAGTTTAATTTTTATAACTATAATCTTTTGTGTCCGCCGTAGTTATGTAAAATATCAACTTTTGTTTTGAAAAACTCTCTTTGCAACAAAGTGTTACTTAAAGACCAAATCATCTTATTATAAAATTAGGTTACGACTTACACAATCTGCTCTACACTAATATAGTTTATATTGAAAGCGACTGCGAATATGTATTTACCATGCAGCAGACGGTAAATGTTAATGGCCAACCAATAACTTACTAAGCTTATTAAGGAATTATCCACAGCTTTATTTATGGGTGAACATCGTTCTTTTTTAGTCCATAAATAAAAGGTAATAGGTCTTAATGGTTGCGATGTAAACTTATCTAAGATTGAAATACCCGTTAGTGACACCTATTTCGAAAATGTGAAAAAGGAGTTCTTTTCTTAATGGTGTAATGTGTATTTCTTTTTTGTAATTAATATTCTGTTTTTTTTAAGTCTGATTTAGACCTCGGTCTGTATCAATGCCAAACTGGAGTATGAATTTTAGTTGACCCACAATTCTTTTTTATCTACGTCTTTCTAAGTAATCTCTTGAACGCAAATAAGAAACCCATTTCAAAGCTTTTTTAGTCAGATTTTATATAAGGTTTAGACTTATGCCGTTAATTAAAGTAGTTGCCTAAATCTACTATTTCATTATGGAAAAGCCTTCCTAATAAAAGACAATCCAATTTTATTCTTACTCATAAAAGATACTCGTAGTTTTATAATTTACTATGTAAGATGTTACTTACTATTTCAATATTTACGAATTTTAAAATGTTAAAAAAGGTTCTAATCTTATATTAATAGGATTAAATGTTTGTTTTTAACGTTAAAATACATAAATTTACGATGATATTTTGAATAACTAATGAATTCCTTATCATTATGAAATCTAAAAAACTTCTCCTTATATTTATATTACTTACCACTTTTTCCTACGGACAAGTAGGAATTGGTACAATAACTCCTGATCCTTCTGCGGCCTTAGATATTACATCTAATTCTCAAGGATTCTTAGCACCAAGAGTAACCACTGTAGAACGTACCGGAATAACCAGCCCGGCAGAAAGTTTATTGGTCTTTGATACCGATGAGGACACTTTCTTCTACTATAATACCACTACAACCTCTTGGATAGCTCTTGCTAACGACGCTAGTGTTAAAAGGAATAATTATAAGCTTATAAAATCTGCCGCCGATTTAGCACAAGAATTAATCGACGGAGGCTCCAGCTATTTGTTAGATGAAAACACCTATTATGAAATTAATGGTACAATAACCTTATTAAACCCCATCGATTTAAATAATGCCTATGTTTCTGGTATGGATGCCAATGAAGATGTACTCTCATATACAGGTGGAACTGTTTTTAAAGGAAGCACAGGTGGTAGTATTAGAAATGTAACTTTAGTAGGCGCAAAAGCATTTGAAATCACGGGCTCAGCTACCGAGACACTTTTAGTTCAAAATACTATTATATTTGGAATGAACTCTGTTGGAAGTATTTCAGGCTTCGGATTATACTTTAGCAATATTGTCCAGTTCGTAGGTAATACCAATGGCATCACGTATTCTAATATTGGTAATTTGCTATTGAACAATCAAGGATGGTTCAGTTCTAATAATGGAACATTTGAAACCTTTACGGGAACCTTTGGTTTAATAGAGAAAGTAAGTGGTTTTAGCACGGTGAATGGGGCGGATGTGGCCTTGGACGTTAGCAGCAATCCTGTTGTTGCAACTGGAATTTTACAAGGCACAGCTTTTTCTGGGACAACTTCAGCGACTTCTGGATATGTTAAAGGTTACACTACTGGGTCTTACGCAGGCTATAATTTTAGTAATGCTTGGACTGCAGGGGCACCAGGAATACCAAGAGAGAATGATGATGTTGCCACAGGTGATATTAACTTCACGGCATCGGTTGGTAGTGGAGTGTCAACTTTATTTACTGGTACAGGAACAAGTAGTAGAGAAAAGGTCATAGGTGCAACCACTTCCAACAGCCTATTCCGTTTTGAAAAAGATGGAGATAACAAAATTGTTTATAGAGGAAGTAAAAAAAGGTTTTTTGGAGCTAATGCTTCTATTTCTTTTCAAGCTAGGAATTTATCAGATTCACCAACAATTTATATACTATACGTAGCCAAAGGAGAAGATAACGGTTCAGCTTCAGTAATTACTCAAACTAAGGTTTATGGAAGAGCTACAACTGATCAAGAGATTATAGCGCT
Source organism: Bizionia gelidisalsuginis (assembly GCF_008086185.1). Classification (NCBI taxonomy): domain Bacteria; kingdom Pseudomonadati; phylum Bacteroidota; class Flavobacteriia; order Flavobacteriales; family Flavobacteriaceae; genus Bizionia; species Bizionia gelidisalsuginis. Next base: position 34,444 of record NZ_VSKN01000023.1, on the reverse strand, counting down.
TCCTATCATAGGAACTATTGAATTAGATACAGACGATTATATAGAGGTTTGGGCTGAGCGTTATTCAGGATCCGGAAATATGCTCACAGTATCCCTAAATTTAACTGTGAGATAATGCTATATCATCGTTCATCAATTATTTTAATTTATAACTCTTGAAAATCTTTGGTTACCAAACCGAAGGTTTTTTTGTTTTCTAGTCTTTTGAAATAAAGCAATGAATACGCTACCCCAAAGACTCATTAACAAATTAAAGTCTCTACATCGCTTATTACTCCACTCTATTTATTAAATTTAGAAACTAATCACCGTATTAAATGACCTCATTGGTTACTAAGAGAATACCACAATAGCCTCCAAAATCCATTTTAATTAGTATTTATTACCGTATAGAACTGTTTTAATTGTTATCGGGTTCTGACTCCGCACCATATCGTTTTGCGGTTGTAAAGAAAAACAATTCGAAACAAACATTCTCTTGTTGTGGTAGTGCTAACCGAGCATTTTTATAGTTATGCTTTTCATATTTAAGTAAGGTTCGCTATCGCTTAAACCTTTTCTTAATGAAAAAGAGGATTGTAATCTTTACCTTATACCTTTTAAGATTTTCTCTTAATTTAGTTAGTATTTGCATATCGCGCTTTAGAACTAACACTAATTAATAATGATAAAGTGTTAATTATGGCCTTCATTATAGTTCGTTCCTCTCACAATTTTTACCACTACCAAATACCTAAAACTACCCAATAGCGTAAGACCTTTATGTAACGGTCTTTTAAATCTTTCGAATAGCATTCATTACCCACACTAAAAAATAAAAAGTTAAATGCTATAGAGTTTTATTCAATTTTCAAGAACTTGCCATTATAATGGGATTAGATTTAAAAATGTTGGAGTCAGTTTAGATTATCCTTCCAACCCAACGCCCTAATTCTTTTAGTCGTATAACATTTAATAAGCGCTGAAAACTTCAGCATTAATTTATAAAATTACATTTAAAATGAATAGTAACAGATCCTACGGTATTGGAGGTAGTACACCAGAAGAAGAACTTTCAAAATTAAGCGAGCCAATAACAAAGCCTGCTCCTATAGCTGAGAAAGAGTTTCAAAACAGACTTAATAAAGCCTGTGCAACTTTAAAAGCAAAAGGGTTGGATGCGTTATATATTAATGCCGGCACCAATTTATACTACTTCACAAATACGGTATGGCATCCGTCAGAACGCTTAGTGGGCGCCGTTCTTTTTGCCGATGGAACTCTTAAATATGTCGTTCCAGAATTTGAAATAGGTACGTTCAATGATTTTATAGGAATTGATGGTGAATTCATCTCGTGGTTGGAGTACGAATCGCCTGTACAAAAAATAGCAGACGTTGTAGAAGAAGGCACCCGTCTAGCCGTTGATGATTCCACCTCTTTTACGGTGGTTTCACGTTTTCAGGAACACAAAAAATTTATTATCAGCAGTGCCGAAGAGTTGATTAGAGACCTCAGAATACTTAAAAGTGACGCTGAGATCGCTCACATTCAGTACCCGATGGACTTAACTATGCAAGTACATCAAGCAGCGGCGAGAATTTTAAAACCAGGTATTACCACCAGCGAAGTAGAACGTTTTATTCATAAAGCGCACCAAAAACTAGGTATCGCTAGTGGCTCTTACTTTTGTATTGTTCTCTTTGGCAAAGATTCTAGCTTTCCTCACGGTGTAAAATCGCCAAAACCTTTAAAAGAAAATGAAATCGTTTTAATGGATACGGGCTGCCAATACAATGGCTATATTTCAGATATCACTAGAACTTATAGTTATGGCGACGCCACAGATAAGGAAAAGAAAATTTGGGCCAACGAAAAAGCTGCACAATTAGCCGCTTTTAATGCCGCTCAACTCGGTCACTCTTGTGGCCATATTGATGACCAAGTTAGAGTACAATTAGAAAAGGACGGATTAGGCCCTGATTATGATTTACCGGGACTACCACATAGAACCGGTCACGGTATTGGACTTGAAATCCATGAGCATCCTTTTATTTTAAAAGGAAATGACATCAAGCTACAACCAGGAATGGCGTTTAGCATAGAACCTATGATTGTTGTACCAGAGGAGTTCGGTATACGTTTAGAAGATCATATTTATATGACAGAAGAAGGCCCACAATGGTTTACAGAACCAGCGCACAGCATAGATAATCCTTTTGGTGTGTAAGGGTTTTATTTAAAAGCGGACTCCCAAACATAACAGTATCGTTTTACGAAATAGCAGTTAAAAAAACCTGCCACGCTTTTTTGCTTGGCAGGTTTTTATTTATAAGGTTGACGGTTCTTGGATTGAAAGTAGACGTGGTTTTTCAGCTTGCAAATTATATTTTTGCAAATGGAAATTGACGATTCTGGTATTGGAAACTTACAGCATAACAATCAGGTGAAACAAAAAAAGCACAAACTCTTAATTAAGTGTCTTATTTAGTTTTTTCTACCGCTGGTTAATGTCTGACATTTTCAATTTCAAAGATAATATTCGATTTATTATTTAGATCCTTTCTATTCTCATTAAAGTGAAATCCATTCTTTACTAATAGTTTTTTAGAATTCTCATTTTCAATATGTGTAAAGGCCTCAATTTTGTCAAGATTTAAGTCTTTAAAACCATACTCTATAATCTTTTTTAGAGCTTCACTCATAATCCCTTTATTTTGAAATTTAGGATTCAAATCGTACCCAACTTCCGCCGTTGTATTGTCTTGAGAAAAATTCCACAAACAAATTGTTCCAATAAGTTTAGGATCACTAATAAAAGTTATTCCCCAAGCAATTGACTGATTAGATTCGATATTATTATCCACTTCTTTGATGAATTCTAGGGCATCGGATATATTTTTAGTTTTTCTGTTTTCAGGCCTTTCAATAAATGTATTGACGGTTTTATCAGACCGTAAAAACAAGATAGCTTTAGCGTCCGATTCCTTTATTTGTCTAAGAAAAAGGCGTTCTGATTTTATTTCTGGATACGGTTTAAATTTCATTTTTTCGACAATTATCAAACATGTTTAAATAAAATACGCTGTTTTGGTTTAGGTACTAATGTAGCAAAATACAACAGGCTCAATAGATACAATTGTAAAATAACACCTAAAACAGCGCTAAAAAACCACCGGAGCTCCGGTTAAAATCTAAAGAGATGAGAGAATTAGTGATAGCGCTTATTTTACGCTTTTTAGTTTTTTACATAAACTGTTTTTCGATTTACAAACTCTAAGATGCCATCTTTTGCTAATTCACGTCCGTAACCTGATTTCTTAGTACCGCCAAAGGGTAATCGTGGATCGCTTTTTACCAATTCGTTTATAAAGTAAGCCCCATCACTCACTTCGTGGGCATATTCAAGTGCCTTTTCAATATTGGTAGTGCAAACCGTTACACCCAGTCCATAGCGGGATTGCTCTGAGAGGGCAAAGGCCTCTTCAATTGTTTTTACTTTTATCATCGCTGCCAAAGGGCCAAAAGTTTCTTCGTCAAAAGCAGGCATATCAGGTTTTACATTGCCTAAAATTGTTGGTTCGTGGTAGGCGCCGCTTTGATTTCCGCCAAGTAAAAGATCTGCTCCCATTGCAACTGAATTTCTAACCTGGTATTGTAATTGATCTGCCAAATCCTTTCGCGCTAACGGACCAATCTTGGTATCTTCCTCCATCGGGTCGCCGGATTTGAGGTTTTTTACTGCTGCAATAAATTTTAAAACAAATTCATCATAAATACCCTCCAACAAAATAAAACGCTTGGCGGCAATACAACTCTGTCCACAGTTTAGCATGCGAGCGGTAAGTGCTGTTGCCACTGCTTTATCAATATCGGCATCATCCCAAACAATGAAAGCGTTGTTACCCCCCAATTCCAACAATATTTTCTTTATATATTTCCCTGAAATTTGAGCGACTGCTGCTCCTGCCCTTTCACTTCCTGTAAGTGTAACGGCTTTTACAGCATCGTGTGCAATAATAATTTCGGTCTTATCATGATGTACTATTAAATTCTGAAAAACGTCATCAGGAAAGCCGGCCTTTTTAAAAACATCCGCAATCTGTTCGGCACAGCCAAAAACATTTGGAGCATGTTTTAAAAGGCCTACATTTCCGGCAATAAGGGTTGGAGCGGCAAAACGAAACACTTGCCAAAAAGGAAAATTCCAAGGCATTATGGCAAATACGGCTCCAATTGGGTCGTGGCGCACATAACTTCTTTGGGCATCGGTTTCAATAAATTCATTTGCTAAAAATTTTTCAGCATTTTTAGCGTAATAGTCACATACAGTAGCGCATTTATTTACTTCTCCTCTAGATTCTAAAATTGGTTTCCCCATTTCCAAAGTAATAATTTTAGCATATTCTGCTACGTTATCTCGCAAAACTTGGCCCGCTTTTTTAAATAGCAAGCTGCGCTCTGAAACAGGAACTTTTCTCCAAGACTCAAATGCTTTTTGGCTTTTGTTTAGTTTATCTACTAATTCGTTTTGCGTAAGACCTTTAAATTTAGCAACCTCTTGCCCGTTATAAGGATTATTACTTTTAAATTCCATAGTTTATAAAATTAAATATCACAAATTAATATTCGACAGGCTCGTTCCAATAATCTACTAATACTTCCCAAGCTATTTCACCGCCAGGCATTAATCGATCACGAAACTCTTGTTGTTTTTGTTTTGTTTTCTTCCCTGCCATTCCGCTAACCAGTGAATCTACAACTGCATCTTGCCATCTGTATCCATTAGTTTCTACCGGAGCTGTTTCCCATGTGTTAATAGGAACAACTGGCTGCCCAGTAGTATTGTATTCTATGAAAATGTTTTCTTCTGCAAAATTATCGAAGCTTCTTTCAATTGCGACATTTGGCCACAGTACTTTCATAATTAAGTTTTCTGGCTGATACACTGACGTAAATAAGGTCCCAAATCCTTCAGTAAACTTTGTATTATATAACGGATAATGTAAGAAGGCCTTCGCTAATTCATTAGCACTTATGTTTTTCGATTTTAAATAATTTTTTATGAAATTATAACGCTTAACAGTTTGATTAAACTGAGCATTCTCTTCCCAGTCTACTATTCCTTGATGATTCGTTGCAAAGGCATCGTTAGTAACTAATGGTGCTTTATCTGGAGCTAACATTACTGTTTTTGAAGCTCCCGATTTGTCTACTACAGTCACGTTATATGACATATGAGACGGAATACTTTTTAGCACTTTTACAGCTTCAGCGGTATTTTTACAAAATTCTAAAACATACCTTAGAATAAAAGGAATTCCAAATCCATAACCAACTTCTTTCCTACCACCAAATGTGAGAGAAACACAAAGGCCTGCATCATTCATACCATCTACTAATCCAATTAAACAATCTGACATACCCATAACTTTATTGTCATTCCATTTACTCAGCAATATTGTCCCTTCGAGCAAATTTGGATGGTAATCATAGTTGCGAACTAGTTGAATTTCATCTGCTTTAATAACTGCCTGCGCACAAGCACTAATATATGCTGGTGGTTGAAACCCTGTGAGAAAACGAGCCATAACCGGATCGGCGTTTGTTAATACGCACAGATGCTTATAGGTTGACCACATTTTGGGCATATATTTTTTTAGAGCGTTTTGCGATGTCTCTAAATCTGGTGTGTTCACAGTTTCTTTTGACAAAAACCAATTTCGATACCCTGACCAATAGGCATCGAATAAACCTTTCCATTTTGCTCCTGCTATAGACGGTTCTGAGACCGTAGTAAAATTTAATTGCATAGTATATTTTTTATTTTAACCTTATAAAAATGTATAAACGATTTAACTAATATTTAGAGTTAACCACTAGTCATAGTATTAGAAACGAATTATTTTGTTAAACTCCCCTTAAGCATAACCTGTTCACTCTTATCTTCCACAATTTGAGATGCATATTTACTTTGAATGGCTTTAATCCATTGTTTTGCACGATTGTTTAACTTAAAATCATCAGTCATCATCCGACCTCTAGACACCAAAATCCCCATATCTGCACCTTCATATAAATAATCACCTTTTTTAGAAATATGTAAAAAGAAGGCCTCATTTTCAGTCTCTACAGCTCTTCTGTGTGTATCTAAACGATCAAATTGAATATGGCCATTATCAAACATTTTGTAAATACCTGATTTTGGGGCCTCAGAGATATACTCAACAGTTGCTTTGGTATGTTTTATTATTATTTGACTCCAGCTATCAATATTTGCTTGCTTTTCCCAACGATCGTTAATCGCCTTAACATCCAATTTATAGTCAACATCCATCCATTCCATAATATGGAAAATAAAAAGAGGCGCATCAGCAAGGGCAAAAACAGCGTGATTAGTGATTGAACTAGCTCCAGTAACTCTCGGGTTTAGTTCTCCTAAATAAATTTCACCATTGTCTTGATCTATTAGAAAATCTAATTCAAAATAGCCTTTATAACCTTCTTCTCTAAGTTGATTTCCAAATAATTGCGTATATTTTGTCGCTTTTTTTCTTAACTCCGGACTGAATGCATTTGGATAAATTTCATTGCCACACCAACCTCCTTTATAAGGCGTTAACTCTTTAAAACCGACTAACTCGGTCATTAAAGGTGCAACAATAGTTCCATGTCGCGTAACGCACGCTTCAATAGCAGAACCTTTACAATTGATGCGTTTCATAATTTTAACCTCTTTCTCTTCTACAATCTCTTTTTCATATTTTTTAAATTCTTCTTCATTTGAGATAAAGAAAGTAGTATGACCAGAATCACCAAATGGTGTTTGTATTACAAGGTCTGTTCCTAACACTTTAGAAACTTTATTTAAGTGTTTATAATCCGTTACAGGAGATAACACATAAGGTACACAAGGTACTCCAGCTTTTTCTGCAATACGATTGGTATTGACTTTATTATCCATAAAGGTTCGCATTTTTGCACTTGGGAACATAATCTGTAACCCCAATTTTTTAGCTAGCTTTTCGGTGTTTTCATCAAACATAAGGAACATAGCCTTACCTGCTTTTTTACCTTTACTTCTTGTTTTTAAATAGTCTTGGACCTCTGGATGTTGAAGCAAGTAGTTATTGATATCTTCAATACAGGTAAACTCATCATGAGGAATTTCTTCTTTTGGAGAAAAAACATTAGGATGCTGTCCATCAAAGCATTCTATATGACAAATAAACTTAAATCCTTTAATCCACTCATCTGCTCCCAACATATTAAAATTAGTGGCACTGATAAAATATATTGGAACCTCATTCTTATAAAAGAAACGTCTTATATCTGGAATTCCATCAAGTACTTCAATGGTGTTCTCTTTTTTTGCAGTCGCTACTTTTTTAGTTGGTACTGCTTTTTTAGTTTTTGTTGATTTTTTAATAGTCATACAATCGGTTTTAAAATTATTAATTAATTTTATTTTTTGATGTTCATTCCCCCTATAGATGTTGTTGTTTTATGTCTGTCCAATACCGTTTCTTTAAAGATTCTTAAACCCAAATCGGCACGATAGCCATGAATTTCACTAACGTCTAAAGCCAACATAAAATTAATAATCTCTTCGCTAACCACCTGACCTGGCACCAGAACAGGGAATCCTGGTGGGTATGGAATTACAAAAGTGGAGGCCACTAAAACTTTGCCTTTTTGCATAGCACCTAAACAGTCGCTTAAAGGAATATACTCGTAGTTTTCTTCTTTATAAGCTAGAAAATAAGCCGCACGCAAATCTCCTCCTGGTACTCCAGGAACAGCTTGAAATGAATGATGAAAAAAGCTAAAATCTGGCAAAGGCGGTACTTCTTTGGTTAAGGAATGGATTCGTTTTTGGTGAATTTCCATTTCCTTATCATTTAACGACTTAAATTCTTCATCTAATTCATCTGCAATTTTTAACAAGGCATTCGTTAAATACGTAATACTTCCTCTTGTTGTACCTATATTAGTCAAAAATAACACAGTGTTTCTAGACGTTTTATTGATTTGGATATTAAATTTATCCATCAAATATTTGTTCTTAAAAGTATCACCATCAACGCCCGTTTTACCTATATGTAAGGTGATTTTTGTTGGATCTAAAACAAACTCATCCTTTTGCCAAGCGTCGTCCATAAGATTCCAACCTTCATTTTTTGTGTAATATTCTTTTAAGCCTGTTTGACGGTATTTATCTGGAATAAAATCTTTTACGGTTAAGATATCAAAGTATTTACTTAGCTGTGGATTATCGTTAACTTTGGCGCGCAAAATCATAGCCATTTCAATACTTTTTTCAACTAGCTCAAAACCTTCCAACTGAACCTGACGCCTACCAATATCCAATGACGCTAACATTTGATAATTAGGGGATGTGGAAGTATGTGTCATATAGGCTTCCGAAAAGGTGTTTTCACTTTTTCTACGGAAGTCCTGATCCCAAATATGAATCATAGAACCTTGTCTAAAACTACTTAATGTTTTATGTGTGCTTTGTGTTGCATATACACGAATACGAACCTTATCAGGATCTGGCATTAAGGAAATATCATCAGCCTTTAACCCTTTAATATGGTCAGTATACTTTTTTCTATAGCCACTACTATTATATTTTTCATATAACTTTTTAGCTGTATACATCCCAGTACGTTGTTTGTAATTATAAGCAAATCCAGCAAAGGCAAACCAAGCTTCATCCCACAAAAATATTATGTCTGGCTTTATCGCTAAAACTTCTTCCATAACGCGTTCTACATTATATACCATCCCGTCAAACGTGCAATTGGTAAGCAATAACATTCTCACTTTGTCTAATCTTCCAGCCTTTTTTAACTCCATTAAGCGGCCCTTTATTTGTTCTAAAGGCACAGCACCATACATAGAATATTTTTCTATTGGATAAGAATCTAGATAAACGGGATAAGCTCCTACTAATACCAATCCATAATGGTGCGATTTATGACAATCTCTATCGATAAGAACTACGTTTCCGGGTTCTACAAGAGCCTGCATAACTATCTTATTAGCCGTTGAAGTACCATTAGTAACAAAATAAGTGTATTGTGAACCATAAGCATCTCTTGCCATTTCCTGAGCTTTTTTAATAGACCCCGTTGGTTGCAATAAGGAATCAAGACCTCCTGTTGTGGCTGATGTTTCTGCTAAAAACATATTTCTACCATAGAAATCTCCAAAGTCGTTGATCCATCTCGATTTAAAAACCGAATTCCCTCTTGAGATTGGCATTGCATGAAAAACACCAGTTGGCTTTTGACTATATTCTACCAAAGCAGAAAAGAATGGCGTTTCAAAACGCTCGGCAATGCCTCTTAAAATAGTTAAGTGAAGTTCTTGGATATCTTCTGTTTGATAGAAAATTCGTCTAAAACATTTGATGGTGCTGTCTTTTAAATGCCCTAGTGATGTATCAGTAACGTAGTAGGTATCCAATTCTGGTCTAAACTTGCCAATCAAATCACCAATTAATGGACCAAGTTCCGTTTCTGATTTTGAAGAATAGTCAAGTTTTGTAACAGACTGAATATATGGTTTTATAAGAGGTGAGATTTCTTTAGAATAATAAGGTGGCGCGTATCTCACAACCACTGCCTGTATATTGTGATTGAAGTGCAAAGCAATCAAGGCATCTTGAAAAGATCTCTGCACCACAACCCCATAGGTAAATTTGTCATTTGAGATACGTAATGACATCAAGCTATGTTTTAAAGTACTCTCTTCCTTTTCTGAAATCGCGTCTATAAATAACACCTCAAAATGGTTTTTCCGAACACTGTTATGCTGCTCATGTTCCTCAACAGACGCTATGCTATGTTCATCAAAATCTATATAATCAGGGTTGCTTCTATAACTATCTCCCACTAAATCTTTAGTGGTTTCAGCTATTAAATTTGATAAAGACTCGTGCTCATGATTAGAAAGTATATGTTCTAATTTTTGCATTCTCCCTTTTCCTGGTGAAGCAAAATAACATTCAACTCCTTTTAAATCCTTAATTAAATTTTTTACTACCTCCCTATGTTTTCTTTCATTTACTGAACCGTTGTTGCAACGCGCTAACTCTGAGCTTTCAATTTTTAATTTATTCCAATAGTCTACTCGCAACTGACCAATGTTATAATATGGAGAACTCTTTGGTTTGCTATTTGCTTTTTTATGAATATCAGTCATTGAAGATTTTATAAGTTATTTTTATTAAAAAAAAGATGAGTAGAAATAATTATTGCGCCTAGTAATGTACGAAGGGTAGTAAAAAAAGGTAGGAAACTAATTAAAAACTTCTGCATTTTGTGATTAAGATAATCGTTAATTTTTAGAATGTAGTGCTAATTTATTCCCTTGAGAATCAATAAAAACAGCGAAGTATCCAGATTCTTCAGATATTAAAGTTTTTGGCATAATGATACGACCTCCAGCTTGCTCTACTTTATCAAGAACCAAACTCAAGTTATCACCACCATTAAGATAAATTAGTGAACCGGAATCACTTGGCACGTAACCAGAGCCAGAAACAACCGCGCCACCAATACCGGTAGTTGTTGAAAAAAAAGCCATCTCATTAGATTCTGTTATATTCTGTTGCATAGTTATGTCAAAAATATATTGATAAAACTCTACTGCCTGTTGAAAATCGATTGCGGGTATTTCAAACCAACTCACATAATCTTTTCTTATTTCTGCTTTCTTAATTTTTTTTCCTGATCTTACATCACCCATTTATTTCTATTTTTTTTATATGATTGAATCTCCTTTATAATGTGTTGGAGTGCTTTGCTTTCTTAAAGTAGTTTCTCTTATTTTTAATTCTGTCAATGTATCTAATCGAGTGGGTTTTATTAAAGGACCTAATGAATCCAAATAAGGTGTCGGTATATTAGGTTGGTAAATTCCAAATTGACTAGTTTTAATATGATCACGAAAGCTTTTAAGAGGTTGTCCTAAACGTAAAATACCCAATTCGCGACTTCTTTTTACTCTGTCAATATTTAACTCAAGAGGTATAATTTCTTCTGTACCTTCGGATTGGTGGAGTATTCTACCATCTGGCCCACAGACAATAGACCGTCCGCAACCTCCAGTATCCAATCCATTGACATCAAAGAAATAACACTGATTCACCGAAGCCATTGCTCTTACAATAGATAATTCTATTTCGCGATCAATAGTCCCAGACATGGTAGGGTGCATTATAACTTCTGCTCCCATAGTGGTTAGGGTGCGAATGGTTTCAGGAAACCACATATCATAACAAATTGAAACCCCAAATCTGGCAACATTAGGCACGTCAAAAACACAATAATCTTGTCCGGGTGTTACGCCAGTTTCATAAGGATAAAACGGAAACATTTTTCGGTAACGCGTTACTATTTTTCCTTTCGGGTTAATAACAGTTGCGGTATTATAAATTTTTCCTTCACTTTTCTCAAATATAGAGCCTGGTAGTAACCAAATGCCGTATTTTTTTGCCATAGCCTGCATCTCGGCTTCAAAGTTATTAGGTATTACTTGTGCAGTATGGGTTAGTGGCCCAAAGGCACACAACTCACTAAACATAATCATCTCTATCCAAGGATAAAGGTTCATAGTAATATCAATTTTTAGCTTCATCATTTCAACGTTTGAAACGACAGCTGATACCTTCATTTGTATTCCTGCAATTGCGAATGGTTTCATATATTATGTATTGCTTTTTTAATTTCGGCTTCCAAAATGGATAACCCTTTTTCTAATTGTTTGTCTGTAATTACTAAAGGTGATAAAATGCGCAGAACGTTTTTATAAGTACCTGCACTTAAAACTACCAACCCATTATCTGCACACCCTTTAATAATTTGTGGGCATATTTCGGAATTAGGCTGTCTTGGATCTCTGTTTTTAACAAATTCAATAGCTATCATTGCACCTATACCTCTAACATCTCCAATTTCTGAATGTTGACTCATTAAATTTTGCAATCTAGTCTTTATGACAAGACCTACTTTAACTGCTTTTTCATTCAAGTTTATATCTTTCATATATTTAATAGTGGCAGATGCTGCCACACAACAGATAGGGCTTCCAATGTAAGTACCACCAATGGAACCAATTGCTGCAGCATCCATAACCTCAGCCTTACCAATTATTGCTGCAATAGGTAAACCAGAACCCATAGATTTCGCGTAGGTGCTAATATCGGGTTGAACTCCGTAATATTGCCAACTCGCCCAATGTCCAGTACGACAGAATCCGCTTTGCACTTCGTCCATAATTAGCATAATACCGTGCCTATCGCAGAAAGCTCTTAATCCTTCTAAATATTTCTGAGGAATGGCATTAAAACCACCTTCACCTTGTATTGGTTCTAAAATTACAGCCGCAACACTCTTTACATCCACAAGGTTAAGCGCACTTTCATAAAGTCGTTTGAGTTCATCCTCTACAAATGTGTCCATATCTCGTTTTCCGTGGTACCTGTAAAAATTTGGAAAAGGAAGGCGATATACTTCAGGCGCAAATGGACCACAATCATACTTATAACTAATTTTACTAGTTAAAGTCATAGCCATCATTGTACGACCATGATAAGCGCCGGTAAAGCAAAGTATCGCTGGTCTTTTAGTAGCTTGACGCGCAATTTTTATGGCATTCTCTACAGCTTCTGCACCTGTACTCACCAACATAACCTTTGTTTTTTCTCCATGAGGTAAAATCTCTATAAGTTCTTCACATAAGGCGATGTAAGGTTCATAAGTGACCACATTAAAACTCGTATGGAGATATTTACCAGCTTGCTCACGTATTGCTTCTACTACTGGTTCAGGGCAATGTCCAGCATTAACAACACCGATACCTCCAGCAAAATCAATAAGTTCGCGTCCATCAACATCTATAATAATCGCTCCTTTCGCTTCTTTTACAGTCGCTGTATTAAAAACTCCTACGCCGTTTGCGACGACCTTTTTTCTTCTATCGAAGAGTTCCTGAGATTTATTCATTTTAAAAATTACGTTTATCTGAAATTATTTTTATATAAATATGATGTTTTATATATTTTAAAGTATAAGAGCTATAATACCTTATCTCTACAGTTTTAATTGAGAGATAAAAAGTAATTTAAAAGTTTATACACTAGATTCGATCAGTCTATTACAGACTTCTATCTAGATTTTAAAAATGATATATTTGTTAAAATTTATCACTATTGTGTTTTCTTAAAGTGTAAGTGGTAACTGTTTCAGAATTTTATCGTTTGGAAATTAAACGACTGTTTCCAACAGCACTATTCCGATGCATTGTTTAAGTTTTTACAATGATTTAAGGGTAGACTCACCCCTAATAAACGGATATAGTGGTTTGACTAATCTTTTTAGGATATAGCCAATAATATTACAATGTATATAAAGATACATATTTAATAATTTAAGAACTGCTACCTAGTTACACTTGGCGTTTAGTTTTTAAACTACTGCTCTCAATATAGGTAATAGCTTGTTAAAAAGCAAATTAAGAGACGTGTTTTTACTGAGCGATTGATAAAAATATTTTCAGATTTTTAATATTTATTTTTTTATTAACCTTCGCAGTGTTATAATCTTGTTAGATAAATACGCTATATTCCAGCCAAAACGTCACAACTTCTAGGTATTTCAATGGTTGTAGACGCACTAGATGCATATGTATTTTTCGTTGTGGTTCTGTAAGTTAAAGTACCTAAAAGTCCTTCATATCTAACTATAATAGAAATATTATGATCGTCTAACCAAAAGGAATAGCGCTCTATATATTTATTATCTACTACTGGTAAAATTATGGAACTGTAGTTATCACAGCGTCTTCGAGGGGCTCTTTGTCATCTAACACTAAGGACAAATCCGCGAGAAGTTCCTTATGAAGTGGGTCTTCTAACCACTTTAATACTAATGAGAGGAGTTAAGCGTGTTCTTTTTCTGGCACTTCCTTGGTGTATTGTAACGGTAATGAAACAAAAAGTAACTGCTTTTTTAATGTCTAAAAAGCCTATAGGCCTTAAACACTTGTCTAAAGACAGGGTTCCTGTAAAACCCTATAGAAGTAGCGAAGGTATTGATAGTGTAGTTAAACAGATAAACAATCTGGTGTGGAAATGGTTGTAACTATTTTATTAGAAACGTAAAATAGATAACTCACGATTAAAACCGTGAGCTATTTTTTTCTACAGGCGGACTTAAATTCTGGTTTCTTTTACAATAGTTTTTCCTATTAATTAAAACCTGCGATAAAGGTTTCTTTTAAAAGCAGAGCGTATTCACCTATCCAAATCGGCTATTTTTAAAATGAAAAACGTGCTAAAATTAAAGTCCGAACCGTATTAATTTCAATATTTTATGGCCGCTTACTGCCCTTTTTAAAGCGCTACTTTACAATCCATAACGGCACATCTAAGTCTTGATTAAACAGTTCCTCGGTAACACTTCCTACAAGTAAGGAAGAGAAAGTGTTTCTGCCTTTGTCTCCAACAATAATGAGATCTACCTCTGACGTTAATGCTTTGATACGCAACTTTTCTGCTACTCCGTTATCTCTTCCCTGAATAATCTCAGAAGTTAATTCCCCTTGGAATCCAATCTTTTTTATAAATTTTTCATATTTCTCCTTTAGATGATTTTCTATCTTTAAGTCGAGGTGTTCTTTTGGAATATAAGGCGAAAATTGTACCGGTACATTGTATACGTGCACTGCTTTTACTTTTGCCGCGGTGGTTTTCTGTAAGTTTTCGGCCACTTGAAAAACCTTATTTGAGGCACTAGAAAAATCTGTTCCTGCCCAAATATTACTAATTACTGGTTTTGTACCTTTAGGAATAGACAAAATATCACATTTAAGCAAACGCAGTAATTTTCCACTCACCACTCCAGTACCTTTAGATTTATTTTTATTTCCGATTAGAGCGAGCTGAATTACATATTTATCGACAATATAATTGATGAGAGATTCAGAATAAGGATCTTCAGAGATAAGTACTTCCCATTCTGCTGAAGATGTAAATTTCTCTTCTACCTTTTCATTTAACTCATCCCCTATTATTTCGTCGAGGTTAAGATCTTTTAATTGTTCTTCGAATAATTCTGAGATCTCATATTTTTTAATATTATGTACAAAGTACACTTTTTCAACCTTAAGGGTTTCGGCAATAAAGGATGCATACTCTATTAAAGTGCTATCAATATCTGAAAGGTCTAAGGCAACCAGTACGTTTTTTATTTCAGTCATTATTCGAATTATTTAGTATTATTTTGCTGATTTGCATTTCTTTTTTTAACGATACCAGAAACTATTTCCTCGTAATTTTCAAGTTCTTTTTGAGACTCCCGTTTTTTCAGTTTCCGGAGATCTTCGCTTAAACCTTTGTAAAGTGAAAAGCACATAATTATTAAAATCACTGTAAAGGGCAAGCCGGTTACAACGGTGGCCGACTGAAGAGCTTGTAACCCCCCGCCTATTAAAAGAACCGCAGCAATACCTCCTTCGGCAATGGCCCAAAATATTCTCTGTCCCACAGGCGCATCAATTTTACCTCCAGAGGTTAAACTGTCTACCACCAAAGATCCAGAATCTGAAGACGTTACAAAAAATCCTGCAATTAAAATTATAGCTATAATATTAAGAATAAATGCGAAAGGATAATCTTCCATAAATACAAACAAGGCGGTCGCAACGTTTTCATTCACGGCATTTACAATAGTATCGTTTCCAAGAAGTGCCTGATGTATCGCTGTGCTTCCAAAAGCTGAGATCCAGAAAAAAGTAACTATAGAAGGCACTATTAAAACACCCAAAATAAACTCACGCACCGTACGCCCTTTTGAAATACGCGCAATAAACATTCCTACAAAAGGAGACCAAGCAATCCACCATCCCCAGTAAAAAATAGTCCAAGCATTTTGCCAATCGGTACCGGTATAACTTTCTGTCCAAGTGGATATTTCAAGAAAATCGGAAAAATAATTCCCTGTATTTTGCACGAAAGATTTAAAAATAAAGATTGTTGGTCCTAAAACCAACACTACCAAAAGAAATAGCACGGCTATTCTCATATTCCATTCACTCAAAACTCTCACTCCCTTATCAACTCCCAAAACAACTGAAATGGTTGCAACTAAGGTTATTCCGGCAATTAGAATAATTTGGGTTTGTACACCGCTATCTATTCCGAAAAGGTGATTTAAACCGGCTGCAATTTGTTGAACGCCCATTCCTAAAGAAGTCGCAAGACCAAATAAGGTAGCGAGTACAGCGAAAATGTCTATGGCGTCTCCAATTTTTCCGTAAATTTTATCTCCTAAAAAAGGATAAAAAACAGATCTGATAGTAAGTGGAAGCCCTCGGGAGTACGTAAAATACGCCAAAGATAAACCTACCAATGCATATACTGCCCAAGCGTGAAAACCCCAATGTAAAAAGGTGAATTTCATAGCTTCCTTGGCTGCTTCGGCTGTTCCGCCTTCTGCCATCGGTGGACTTAAAAAATGATAAATGGGTTCTGAAATACTCCAAAATAATAATCCAATTCCCATTCCAGCACTAAATAGCATCGCGAACCAGGAAATAGTTTTAAATTCGGGTTTTGCACTTTGTCCCCCAATTCTTAACTGCCCAAATTTACTAAAGGCCAAATAAAGCATAAATATTAAGAAAACATTTATACTTAATATAAAAAACCACCCTGCCTTATTTGCTATAAAATCTTGTATTTCAGTAAAATACTGTTCTGCCCCGTCTTTAAACATCAGGGTTAATGTTATTATTATGATAATGGTAATAGCCGACGTAAAAAATACGGGACCATTTACTTCCAATCCAAAAACGGATTTTCTCTCATCACTTCTTATAATCTTCTTAGCCATAAAGCGTATTGTTTTTGATATAATTTAATTTCTTAGAGCGTTTGCAGCCCTCTATATTATTTATAAATTCTAAAAATAGTAACCAATATTAATATTGAATCTTGCTTCCCATTTAGCCTCCGGATTTCCTTTAGAAAAATCGTCTACAAAATTACCGCCTAACCAAGAGTGATTATATCCCGCCGCATAATCAATATACGTGTACACACTCCCAGCAGAGACTAAAACTCCGGTTACATTCATATAAGAATCCGTAAATCCGGGTGCTTTTTTCTGCATAAATGCAAAATCATTATAAAATTGCAAATTTGTAACAGGCCCCCACGTTACTGGAACATTTCTGGAAATCGCTAAAGAATACATATTAAAATCGGCAGCTACCTCATAAGGAGCACCATACGCTGCCATTATAACGACATCTGTGGGTTCGCCTTCGGCATTCTCAGGGTTATGGGAAGCCGTAATAAATTGTGCTTTTCCATTCCATTTTCCTTTAGTTATTTCATAATGTGCGGCAAAAGCCTTGTGATTTCCAATATCCTCGGTATCTATATTATATAGGCCACCGTATTCTAAAGAAACCCCCAATCTACTTGAAGATTCTGTCCCGAATTTGTAAATAAATTTTCCGTTAAACTGATTGACTTCTTTGTTTCGACCCGTGATATCATATGAATATCGGTTTGGAGAATTTTCTGTATTATTACCAAACCTCAATTCTTCAGCATTTTTAAAAAAAGCCATTTGGTATTCAAATTTCTCCCCTGTATGTATATATTTCACGCCCATATCATGATCATCTTCCAAGCCTACATAATACGACATATTAAAAAACCAGTTGTGAGAGTTGTATTGTTGAATACCGAAAGGAACCTGTGTTAAACCGATATGAATCTGATCGAGTTCGTTGAAGTTGTAACCTACCCAACCCTGCTTTAGGAATCCGCCTCCAAAACCTTCAGAATACAATCTGTATTCGGCATTAAGAAAGAGTCCTTTATAAGCCGCTTTGGCGTTTATTCTAAACATATCATATCCAAAATCTCCCCCGCGTTTTTTCTGACCATCCTTCCATGACGATAAATTATAGTTGAAACGCAATGCTCCACCTATTTTAAGTTCTAGTTTTTCCTGAGCCATTGCCGGAAATGCCAACATTAAGCAGAATATTGTAAGGTATAAAAATTTCAAGAATTGCATATAAGTATTTTTTATAACGTATAGTTATTTTAAAGATTTAATAAAACGGTAATGAATTATGATTTAAGGGAAAAATGGAAGATTAAAAAATGATATGTCTTCAGAACTTAAAATAAGTGAGCTTTAGAGTCTGATTTCTATTTTTTTTAGGAAAAGGCTTTTTTGATTATAAATGGGTACAGTGTAGATTACATTATTTTTTACTAATAGCTGTTGTTTTGTTTTCGGGTGCAAATTTAGTGAAAGAAAACGGACCAGAGAGAAATCTTATAAATTTTTACCGGTAAAAACAGAATACTATAGCTCACAGCCCAAGTTTGGGGTCACTTTTTAAGACTATGACTAGGTTATTATAACTTACAAGTACACAGCTAGTAACCATTCTGTACAGTAAAACGCGATACTATTTAAAATACGGTCTTGTCCGCTAGCTTTTCATCGGTTTAATTGATTTTATACTATTTTATCAGTTCACTTTATTTCGAGTACACCATTTTTTTAACTACTACTACTACTACTACTACTACTACTACTACTACTACTACTACTACTACTACTACTACTTGTTTTCTCGATTGAATACTTAAATGCATTAAATTATTGAATTTAGTTTTTCTCAATCTTAATTTGAAGTTATTTTGACGTTAAATAGTCTGTCTTTTTTTCAATGTCGTGTTCGTTTTAAGATGGCCCAACGGCTTTCTTTAGTGTGTAACACATATCTTTAAATAGAAAAAGAGTAGAACTATTGCCTGCTATAGAATACCGTGTTTGCCAAGGGGGTCTTCGCGTGAAAATCTAGAAGGAGTTTCGATGCTAAAAACTTACTAAAAAAGAAGTAGATACAATAATTGATGAACTACTATAGCTTGCATGGAACGTGTCTCGGAACACCTCTTACGCACCGTGATGAGAGACGTAATGGCGATCACTTGCCCGCTAGCCGTCGACGCGATTGGCGGTTATTTATTATGCTTTTTGTTTTTTTATACACTATTAAATACAGTGAGGCCGCTCCAAATGAAATAATTGTACCTAAATATATGCCAAACAAGGGATATACAATCGATATAACTAATGAATAAATTATCAAGGAAAACATACCTATGGGAACATTTTTAATAACGGTATGCACGTGTTCTTTCGAATATGTAAAGTGAATAATTAACATTAATGGAAATAAGGTGGTTGGAAAGGCAGAAAAAAGTCCTGCCCAGGTCGACCCAACAAATTTTGGGACACTTGTAATTAATAAAATAATTAAAGCTGCAAAAAAGGCTCTCACAAAAAGAATCTTATAATTAAGTTTTGCTTTAGTTTGTATATTAATATTCTGAATATCTTTGAAAAAATAGAGGCACAGAAATGAAAATGTAATGGGTATTAATATAGCTATATATTTATTAATTTCAATAAGATGCAATAACCAAACAACTGTAAAATACCCTAATATGGCACATAAAGAAGAAAAGAGAATATTGAATTTTTTAAAGTGCTTTGATGCTATGTAATAAATAGACACAAAGGATAAAGCAGCAGTTAACCCCATCATATTATAAACTGCGCTTTCTGCAGCAAATTCAGGACTGACCTCTAATCCAAAGAAAAATAAAGTTATAGCAGAACCCGTAGGATAGCCTGATAAAATTCCTGCAACCTTTGGACTTACATTTTCAGCAAGAAAGGATAAACCAAGAACAAATGCAATAGCAACAATTAATTTAATTAAAAAAAGGAATTCCATCATTTTTATTGTTTCATATTTTTTATATCTAACACTCTGGTGACATTACCTACGAGGATTAAAAGCACAAAATTACGCCTATCCATTGCGCATTAATTTTTAGGCTTTTTTACTCTTTAAACATCGTCCTCTCGGCTCATCTCCTTCATAAAGTACAATTTCGGAATGTAGAAACTGTGCCGCTTCTGCTGAATCTTTCACCTTTGAAGCACTGCGCGCAAACATTTCTTTTTCAAACTCAGTTAATACACAATCCCTTATTCCAACTGCTTTCCATCGAGAAAAAGCGCCACACTCACTTGAAATTCCACGTGCCAATGCCAACGCATCGAGCAGAGCTTGATTTGCTCCCTGTCCTTTAAATGGACTCATAGGGTGGGCCGCATCGCCAATAAGAGTCACTTGCCCTCCTTTTTCTAACCATTCTGTCTCTAGTAATTTGCGGTCATACACAGGGTAACCAGAAACCTGAGTATCTAATGTCGCTGCTAAAACCTGAGGAATAGGATCGTGCCACTGTGTTCTACGACACGCCTCTTCCTTGAGTGCTCGAGCACCTTGAGCGCTCAACGCCTTAGCTTCTTTTTCTGGCATCGGAAAGCTAAGTTGCCACATCACCGTGTCTAACGCATAAGGCATCATATAGATTCGCTCATTACCATTAGCGGTTTGAAACACCGTGGCCGAGTCCAGTAAATCACTATCAAGTCCTTCGAGAGCGGCCAAAGGACAAATTCCTAAGATAACAATACAACCTAAGTAACGTAATGGGGTGATATCGTCACCAATTAGTAAACTTCGTACCGTACTGCGAATACCATCAGCTCCAACTACTAGCCCGGCCTTAGCCGCCTTCATCTCTCCGCCTACTTTAAAGTTTAATTCCACACCTTCACCTTTACAGTCTTTAAAATCTACCAACTGGTGCCCCCACTGCACCGCCGTATGTCCACCGAGTTGTTCTATAAGCGCTAAACGCAAAGACTGCCGCGCGATATGCACATTAGTACGTTTGGAAGACGTTTTCGCCTCTTGCTGCATCCACTTTCTCATTCCCCATTCACCAATTACTTTTCCGTCTGTAGTATGAACTATATGTCGTGTTGAAACCACCCCTTTTTTTAAGGAGCAAACACCCAATCCTTTAATCGCTTTACGCGCTTGTTGCAACGTAAGTCCATAGCCCTGAGACCGTTCGTGGAAGCTACCATCTCGCTCATAAAGGGTAAAAGGAATGCCACGGTGCAAACAAGCCACGGCCAGAGCCACGCCTCCAATACCCCCACCAATAATAGCAACGTGTGGATAGTTATCTTTATCTGCTATAGGAGGGCTGGCAGAATGAATCAATCCAGATCCCTTACAGTTCAAGCACAAATACTGGTGTTTGTTAGGTCGCACTGGAGCCGTTCCTTCGCGCTTCGTTTTTTTAAATTGATCAAGCGCCATCTGGTAACGGAGTCGTACTTTTTTGCGCAGTCTTCTGCTTTTTTTACCACGCCCCCGACATTCCAAACAGATAGTCCAGCTTGCCGCTTCATTTTCCTCCTTTTTCATTACTTATTTATTAAACCTAATCTCAATTCCACTCTAAAAACAGCACTTAACGATACCGTTATTTCTAGGGTTACTTGTAAATAGTTGGTGTAATTTTCTTTGTAATTATACTCTATTACGTAAGGAATTATTATTTATATCTTGTTACATATGTAAAGCTCGTAATTTAACAAATAAAAAGCAATTACAAACGCGATAGCTCATATGTTTGCTTTGATAAAAAAATCAGCTGTGTACTAAAAGTAAATAGGATAAAAATCAGTCGTGGTTACCTAACGAGACAGTACGACCTAAATTTCGAATTTAAGTCGTCGAAACACGCGCGAATTTTTATTTTCAGAAACATTTAACAACTATAAAATATTTAAAACGCTTATAATCAGTATTTTAAATTAAAATGCTTGTAAACTTTTTATTAAGCGAGGTGTTTAATATTGCATAATTTTATTTACATTTATACCATAAAATAACTTACAATTTACCAACAAGGTTTAAAAAATGAAAACACCTACTACCTTACCACCCGCAAAAACTTACTCCCAAGATGAAGCTTTTCAAGCGTCGAAAGCCTATTTTAAGGGAGATGAACTAGCTGCCCGCGTGTGGATTAACAAATATGCCTTAAAAGATTCGTTCGATAATCTTTATGAACGAACGCCGCAAGATATGCATCACAGAATTGCTGGGGAAATTGCGAGAATTGAACTTAAATATCCAAATCCTTTGTCGGAAGATGAGATTTTAAGTTTATTAGAAAATTTCAAATATATCGTTCCACAAGGTAGCCCTATGGCTGGGATTGGAAACAAATATCAAATTGCCTCTCTGTCAAATTGTTTTGTAATTGGAAATAAAGGATTGAATGATTCTTATGGCAGTATTATGAAAATAGATCAGGAGCAAGTGCAGCTTATGAAACGCCGTGGGGGTGTTGGTCACGATTTATCACACATACGACCTAAAGGGTCTCCTGTTAAGAATTCAGCTTTAACCTCAACTGGTTTGGCGCCATTTATGGAGCGCTATTCTAATTCTACCAGAGAAGTTGCCCAAGATGGAAGAAGAGGAGCCTTGATGCTTTCCGTTTCCGTAAATCATCCTGATGCAGAAGATTTTATCGATGCTAAACTAGAGCAAGGAAAAGTTACTGGAGCAAACATATCTGTGAGAATGGACGATGCTTTTATGAAAGCCGTGAAAAATAAAACAAGTTACACGCACAAATTCCCCATTCATAGCGAAAACCCAAAATACAGCAAGAAAATTGAAGCCAATACATTGTGGAATAAAATTGTTCATAATGCATGGAAATCGGCAGAACCAGGAATTTTATTTTGGGATACTATTATAAGAGAATCGGTTCCAGATAGCTATGCTGATTTAGGATACAATACTGTTTCAACAAATCCTTGCGGCGAAATCCCGCTTTGCCCTTATGATTCCTGTAGATTATTGGCTATTAACTTATTCTCTTATGTCGATGAGCCTTTTACCAAGAATGCCAGTTTCAATTTCGAATTGTTTAAAAAACATATTCCCGTGGCACAGCGTATTATGGATGATATCATTGATTTAGAATTGGAAAAAATAGATGATATCCTTGCAAAAATAGATGCCGATCCAGAAGAGGATGAAATTAAGAGTGTGGAGAGAAACTTATGGTTAAAAATTAAAACTAAAGCAGATGAAGGCCGCAGAACGGGTATTGGTATTACAGCTGAAGGCGATATGCTTGCAGCTATGAATATTGCTTATGCCGGTAAAGAAGGCACAAAACTGTCTGTAGAAGTACATAAAACACTTGCTATAGAAGCCTATAGAGCATCAGTTGAAATGGCCAAAGAAAGAGGAGCCTTTGCTTTTTATGATTCAGAAAGAGAAAAAAATAATCCATTTATACTCCGATTGAAAGAAGCCGATGAAAAACTTTATTTCGACATGCTAGAACATGGAAGAAGAAATATTGCTTTATTGACCATTGCTCCTACCGGCACAACCAGTTTAATGACGCAAACTACTTCTGGAATTGAGCCTGTTTTTTTACCGGTCTACAAAAGAAGGAGAAAAGTAAATCCCAACGATAAGGAAGTTAGAGTTGATTTTGTAGATGAAATTGGCGATTCTTGGGAAGAATATGTCGTTTTCCACCACAGATTCAAACAGTGGATGGAAGTTAACGGTTATGAAATTGACAAAGATTACAGTCAGAAAGATTTAGATAATTTGGTTAAAAAATCACCTTATTATAAATCAACATCAAATGATATTGATTGGCTTAGTAAGGTTAAAATGCAGGGTGCTGTGCAGAAATGGGTAGATCACTCCATAAGTGTTACTATCAATTTACCAAACGATGCTACAGAAGAACTTGTTGGAAACTTGTATATGGAAGCTTGGGAAGCAGGTTGTAAAGGGGTTACCGTTTACAGAGATGGTTCACGTTCTGGTGTATTGATTTCGAATGAAGAAAAAAAGGAAGATGAAACAGGAACTGTTGTTTCTGCTAAACGTCCCCAAGTTTTAGAATCGGATGTAGTGCGTTTTCAAAATAGTAAAGAAAAATGGATCGCTTTTATTGGATTGTTAGATGACCAACCCTACGAGATTTTTACTGGTTTTGTTGATGATGAAGACGGAATTTTAATACCGAGATGGGTTAATAAGGGATTAATCATAAAAAACAAAAATGAAGACGGAAGCTCTCGCTATGATTTTCAATATAAAAATAAGAGAGGCTACAATACAACTATAGAAGGATTATCTCATAAATTTAATCCTGAATTCTGGAATTATGCCAAATTAATTTCTGGTACTTTAAGACACGGAATGCGTATAGATAAAGCTGTAGAACTTATAAATAGCTTGCAATTAGATAATGAATCTATCAATACGTGGAAAAACGGAGTTGCACGCGCTTTAAAACGTTATGTGGCCGATGGAACTGAAGCAAAAGGACAGAAATGCACCAACTGCAACTCCACAAATCTAATTTATCAAGAAGGATGTTTAACCTGTAAAGATTGTGGGTCTTCTAAATGCGGATAGTACGACGTAAACTTTGATAAATTTAGAACTAGAAAACAACGTTTAAAAATTCTTTCGTTACTTTCAATTAGAATAAAAAAATCCCTGTTAGCATCTTAACGCTAACAGGGATTTTTTCGTTTTAGTAGTGTTTTAGCCATTCTGTTTATGCTGTAGGTCTAAATTTTGGCTTTAAAGTCTCGTTTCTATCGGTGATTTTCGATGAGTTTTATAAAAATTTTTATCGTAACCATTTTCCGAGAAATCGGGAATCTTATTTGTTCATTCTATAATTTCGTAGTCAATGCTTAATTTTCGCAAAGCTCTTAAAGCAGAACCAGAATTCCTATCTTGTATCTCAATATCTACGGCATCTCCTTCTAAGAGTATATCAGTAAGTTCTTGAGCCAAGGATTCACCAATACTAGATGAAATCTCTATAATACACTTAGCTATAGCTCTTTTATCTGGCCTCTGAGCATCACATGACAATAAGTTTAATTTCATAATAATTGTTTATAAATGCAATATACGAGAGTTGTAATAAGTTTAGGTGAAAATACACCATTATTCGTTTTTATATCGTGCTAACGCGTTTTCCTATTAACTGAAGCTTTATACATAATGCAACGTTAAAAGTACAAACGAGCTGCCACTTCTCTTTTAAGAAGCGCGTTTTAAGGAGCTGCACGGCGAACGGGTACCAAATTATTCTAGCAATCCAACACTTATTAAAAGTATGCCTCTTAAATTAATTTTGCCCAGAGTTCTAGCCGCCTATTATTTTTTGGCCATTTGTACTTTTGTGCTCCCAACAAAACAACTGTAGTGTTTTAAGATTAAGTATCTATTTAAGTTATTTTTGAAATAGATAAATAATAAAACAGCTAATCAGTTTAAAAAAATTGATAAAAAAAGCCGATCGTTAGATCGGCTTTCCTGATTATTCTTAATTATATTTTCTAAAACGGTGCATACTGAAATTTTTGTCCACCTACTGAGACTCCAGCAATAACACCTGCCTTAGGTTTAGCAATTACTAGCACACCATCACTATAATTTACTTTTTTGAAAGCACCCTTATCTACAATAACGGCTTTCGCTTCTGCTGAAAATTCAAAATTACCGTTTTTAAAATCTTCAAGGTTCTTCTCATTCTCAAAAAAGATTATTTGTGTGAAGGCCTCACCCCCTGCTTGTAATCCTATATCTAATTTTTTCAGCTTCGCCATACCCACAGCCATTCCATTTTCGTACAGAACACCGTTACCTGATGCCGCTCCAATTATCAAAGCACCTTCACCAACGTTTGGAAAGACTACGTATCCAGAGGAATCCTCAAAAAATTTTTCTACGGCTTTATCAGTATTTCTTATAGTCATCATTACCTTTTCCGCGTCTTCTATAATTCGCTTATCATCTTTGTTCTGTGCAAAAGACATTAGCGTTACAAACATTAGTACCGCAGCCATTTTTAAGTTGTTAATTTTCATAATTATTATTTATTAGTTAAACATTCATATTAAGAAAGATTATATAAAAATCAAAAACTAGAATCCTTCATAATAGTAAAAATAAGTAATGAAATCAACTCTCATTAATGCAAATCAAACAAGTTTTAATTCATTAGCTTTAAAAGAAAAGAGACAACTTAATAAAATATGGTGATTAATTTTAATGGAAATAATCGTCCTGACAAAAATTCTAAATTTGAATTTTCGGAGGCACCTATAGCCTATTATTCCTTAATTTTATAAATTTTTTTAAAGAAGGGTTTCGCGCAACTTTTGTACTGAAATAATATTAACTGAATTAATCTTTCGGAGACGTAATTTAAAATAAGTAACGCTAAATTAAGTGTTTCAATTACGATGTGAGAATCGCTTTAATCTCGCAACAACTATAAAGCGCTTATTTAAAAAATAAAAAGCACATCTTAAATAAAAGAGGAATTAGCGTAGCAAAACTTAATTCCAGATTCAATGTTGGAGAGATTGAAAATAAAATATTAGAGGATTATTAGTATGTCTAATCCCCTAATATTGTTAATACATTATATTAAATACGATTGTTTGTAAGCAAGAGTATAACACTTTCTCTTCTATTACTTAAAAGTTAGAATAATAGTCTATAAGAATGAGAATCTCAATTATACAAGATCGTTAACTAATCGTTAACTATAAGAGCATGAATTACTCCAGGCAACCATCCTATTAGAGTTAACAAAATATTTAGAAGGAAGGCCCCACCAAAACCTTTTTTCATAAAAACGGCTACTGGAGGAAGTAAAATACTGAGTATTATAGTAAGTAATGACATATTTTAAAATTTTTTAGATTTATAAGTTCTTTATTATTATAGAAATTATTTAATTATTTCTCTAGTGTGTTCTTCGTTAACATTTAGTGGTGGTGCCCCAGTTGCTCCTCCAAAAAACGCAGCGAAAGCTCCCAATAAAAGTAATACAAATAGATAAATACTTGTTTCTCCAGCCGCATCAGATACTTTCTCGCTAGCTTCTAACGCTTCCTTTTTAGCTGTGGCATAAGTTTCTTCTAGATTTTTAACCGCTGTATCTAATTTAGTTTTCCATTTAGAAATAACCCCGTTAATTTCTTTGTCAGTTAAATCGGTGTTGTTTGTTAAATAATCTTTTAAATCCGCTTCATTTAGGTAGTCTTTATTTCCTTGTACCGAAATATCCAAATCCCCAT
The DNA here is from genome assembly GCF_008086185.1 of Bizionia gelidisalsuginis. NCBI lineage: Bacteria > Pseudomonadati > Bacteroidota > Flavobacteriia > Flavobacteriales > Flavobacteriaceae > Bizionia > Bizionia gelidisalsuginis. Next base: position 7,322 of record NZ_VSKN01000023.1, on the reverse strand, counting down.
TGTTATCAAGGTTGACTTCTATATCATTTACAAATTCTGTAATAGCATCTTTTAAATTTAATTTTTTTAATGCTTGAGAAGATTTATTGTTAAGCGTTTGCAAATCGTCCTTAACGTTTTCTTTACTATCATTAGGTACTATGTTATACTTTTCGGCAGTATCAATTAATTGAAACATTTCCTGTTTAACACGGTCGAAAGTTTTATAGGTGTCCTCATTAGATGATTTTCTTGCAGTGTCTAAATTTACCATAACCTCCTTGGCATTGTCACTATTAAACGCCGAAGATATTAGAGACCCCATACCAGAGAAAGTATTACTAACAAATGAAATCACTAAAAAAACAGAGATTACCAGGTAAACACCCCAGGCCAAAAACCCGTGAATTCCCCCATCAGCATTACTTGGTAAACCAGCAGATCTTGCAGCTATTAAACCACCTACAAACAAAGCAGACAAATTAGAGAGTATCCACCAAATAATTGCGCCAGTACCAATTCCATTAAAAGGCTCTGAGTCGGTCATTGGGTCAATAGAAGTCATACCTATCCCTAATCCCAAAAGATGAAGAACAAACGAGATGACGATTGCTGCTAAGGCGCCAGCGAAAACTCCGCCCCAAGATATTCTAGAAAATCTATTTTTAGTACTATTTAACGGTGTAGAAATCATATTCATAATAGATGGTTTTATAGGATTATAATCTTTAAATAATCCATAATTAAGTGCTTCAAAAATAAATAATTTGTTATTTAACAATTAACGCATTAAGAATAAAAATTAATTGATTTGCCACAAAGTCTAGTATAAAGAAATAATTGAGGGATAAAAGCCATATTAAAGAAATAATTCTCATAATATTACAACTTTACATCTATATAAATATGAATAACTAATAATATACTGATTTTATAAGAATTTTTTAACAATTTATATTTGAAAAATATCATATATTGAATAAAACAAATATTATGAAACGACAAACCATAAAAACGATCAGCCATTTTTTTAAAATAACGACTGTTCTACAAATTGGATTTTACACCTATGTATATTTCAATACATTGAAAAATAAAAAATCTTAGAGATTTTTTTTAAATTAAAAATTAATATAAAACTCTGGTCTATCATAGAGTGTGTCGTCTAATGGGAAATTTGTGTCGGTGTTATTGCGATCATAATTAGACAAAACATCAACTTCATAATTTCTGTCTACGAGCGTGCCTTTCTTTATGCGTTTAGTTTCTGCAAATGTTTTATGATTAACACTTTTGGCAAAAACAATTTTACTCTCCAAATTTAGATGTGCTAATCCTATTGGAATAATTAAATGATTTTCTCCATCCGCATTAATAAATTCGTGTACGCCATCTTGAGCTTTTGCATTATATGGTTTATGATTGGCTTCTATAATGGAAGCATCGACTTCGACATCAAGATAAACGACGCGCTCTTTCGTTTTATTTACTAGTAAATTATCTACCTTACCTATTACGAGACCCTCTTTGCCCTTCACCTCCCAGCCACGTACATCTTTATCGCTATCGGCGATCTTGTAGTTAGATAATTCTTCAAGATAGAATAGTTTTTTTTCTTTATCTGTGCTCATATTTTTATCTATTTATCATATTAGTTAATAATTGCTCTGATTGGTTGAAAAAATTCTTAACAGCCGTTTTCTGTTCGAGCGTTTGGGTGCTGGGCGCAATTGCCATAGCTGCTTGTTGCAATTCGGTAATAGCGTTGTCCAATTCAGGATAGTGTTGCACCTGTATTTTCTTTAAGGCTTGAACAATAATATTTGAAGTGCTTTTAATTTTGTTTGAATGCGAGAGATCCTCAGGGTCGTTGGTAATAGCTTGAGCATTAAATCGCGCTGTTTCTATATCAGCATCAACATCTACTTCTAAACTATTTGCTGTAGCTTCTGTGGCATCGATAAGTTTTAACAGTGCATTATGCGAATAGTTATGATCAAGCCCCATATCTGTATCATTTGATATATAAGTCTGAAAATTTCTAATTTTTGTTTTTGCTGTTTCAGAGAGTAACATTACATTTTCATTAGAGGCGTTTTCCATTGAACTATCGTCTGCCACAATTTCGGTCTCATTATAGGTGTTATCATTTTCGTCATCATTATTCATCATAATTACGTAATAAATGAGGACTAATGAACCCAAGACTAATAAAATCCAAGGCCATACTGGTTTTCTTTTTTTAATTTTAATTTCTGCCATAATATTTGGTTTTAAAGTGATTTATACATTTTTTAAAAATAATTAGTAACGAAAATTATATATTGTGATTAACCATCCAACCAATCCCAAATTTGTCTGTGCATCTTCCAAAATAGCCCCATTCTCTTTCTCTATAATTATGATGTATTTGTCCGCCACTAGATAGCTTATCAAAAAGATCTCTACCTTCGTCGACACTAGTAAATTCCACACTCATATGAATTTGATTCCCACTATTAAGCGGCGTATCGGGCGACACATCATAAGCCATGAAGTATATGTTTTTTCCTTTAAGCTCTGCGTGTTGTAAGTTATTTCTATAAGAGGATGGAACATCTATCTTTTTATCTTCGTAAGTTTGACGATTAATAACTTCAGCTTCAAATAAATCACTATAATAATTTAACGCTTCTTGACAATTTCCTTTGAATGATAAATAGGCCTGTACTTTCATAATTTCTTTTTAATTTAAGTTGAAATTTAACACCACTAAATTATTACAAACTTAAATTGATTTTTAACTGATTTAGAGTTATTTATAACGCTATTGGGTTTACTAAGAATTAATACAGTTCAAAATATTACTCTTTACACCCTAATTATGCCTTACTTATCGCGCTATATAAAATAGATTTTTTACAAAAAGAGCATTCATTTAAATACTATTAGTAGAGATCCCTAATAATTATAAACGTCTAACCTACTTAAACGCACGCATAGTAAAACAGCCGTTAAATTGAAGTTTGCCGTGACTTAAACACCTTTTAAATTATAAACCATTTTATGGATTGAATCGTTTCACGTAGGACATTCTAATTGTAAGAGTATGTATGAAATTTGATTCAGAAATAACTAACATTAAATTTATTCGCTAATATCTCATCAGCGCTAATTTCAAAATAGGGAAAGCTTTAGATTTGATCTATAAAAAAATAATGTATTCTTTATGGAAAGAATATATATATTCTTTTTAATTTTACCGCACTCTTAATCAGGTCGTAATTAGGTAATCATTATTAAATAACTGTATGCGAAAGGAAATAAAATTAATAATTAATAAGTTAAAAGCCCTCTTAAAAAAATGGTTCAATAACTATAATGAGCATTTGCCCTATATTATTACCTCAGGAATAGCGTTAATAATTGTTATTGGTGCAGTGACTGTTTTTATTGAATTAACCGAAAATTTAAAATCCGAAATATTAGGGCAATACGACAGCGCTATCACTCAGTCCATTTTATTATGGAGATCCAGTGGACTTACAGAGTATTTTATATTTGTTACCCATATAGGGGGTATTTATGGTTATTTAGTTGTTTTCTCATTAGCTACTTTTCTGCTTTTTATAACGTTTAAAAATTGGCATTATGTGTTCCAGTTAAGTATAGTAATGATACTTGCGCTGAGCTCTAATGTTATAATTAAAGAAATGGTAAATAGATCTCGACCGGATTTAGAACATTTAGTAATGGTAAAAACTTTGAGCTACCCTAGTGGTCATGCAATGACAGCGATGGCTTTTTATGGATTTATTATTTTCCTTACTTATCAATTTAAAATTAACGGCTTTTTAAAGTTTGTTATTATAACAGTATTAACAACTCTAATTATAAGTATAGGTTTAAGTCGCATATACCTGGGCGTACATTTTCCTTCCGATATTATTGGAGGATATATTGCCGGCTTCATTTGGGTCGTACTTTGTGCGCTTATTTTTAATTTAATTAAGGTGTTTAATAAAGATCCTAGCACCTAATATATAAGGTGTTTATTGTGTCATTTATGACTACTATTTACTAAATAATCCATAAAAGGAATCTCTTTTAACTTGCCAGTTGTTTAATTGTGGGTCTTATAATGTTGCTCTTTTTATTAATTGCCTGCCATAATTTATTTTGCTTAGTTGACGTAAACAACAATAGTTTATAAAATTCAGAGCCTTTTATGTAGCATTAATTATTCTTACTTTTGCTATAATGACATTTTTATATATTCAGACCATAAAATCTGGAAAAAACAAACCTGTTCCCTATTGCTTGGCAATACAAGATGGTGATTTAGATTCTTTTTACACGTTTAATTTTAGACCAGAAATCACGATTAGCAAACGCGTTTATGAACACAACAATTTAGATTGGAAAGTGCACAGCTCTGCACCTCTGTTTTGTGATATTGCTGATGAGTTAATTGAACTCTTACAACACAAACAACTGGTTTTTGCTGAGTTTAATCAGTTTATGTTATTACAATCACAGTTTAAGATGGTTGGCTATAATTTTAATACCCAGCCAAAGTACGTCTGGCACACACTCCCTAAAAATAATAAAAATTCGAAGGAATTGGAGCTATGCTTACCTCCTTCTCCAAACCTTAGTGGCAATAGTGAAACCTATGCCGAAGCTTTTTTACAATTAATGCATAAAAGTTTCTTCAGCACTACACCAAGAAATTTATCGCAACAAGTCGTTAAAAATGTGTCGTTAAATTTAGATTTCTCGGAGTATAGCACGGCCGCAGGAGTTTATTATTTTTTTGATGCCTCTGGAACCATCATTTATGTTGGTAAAGCCAAAAACGTACGGAAACGTCTTCAAAGTCATTTTAATGGTTTTACAAATTCAAAAACTATAGATTACTCAAAAATCACAGCGGTAACTGTAGAATATACTGGCAGTGACATTATCGCCCAACTTTTAGAATCTGCTCAAATAAAAACACTTAAACCACTCTATAACTCACAGCAAGTTAACGATGCGGCCCCATTCATAATCAACAAAAGCAAGACCGCAAAAGGGATCAATAAGCTTCAAATTACACGAAAAGACATTGCCGATAATAGGCCCGAAATATATTTTAATAGGCGATCGGTTAAAAAGGTACTACTTCAATTGGCTACAGAATTTGGCCTGTGTAAAAAACATTGCGGCTTAGAGCGCATTAAAGGACCGTGTAGTAATGTTACGTTAAGACACCAAAACTGCGTGTGCGCAAATACAGAAGCCATCGCGAAGTACAACGAGAGATTTGAAGTTGCCCTCTTTGAGTTTAGTACTAGAAAATCGGGGGGAATTTACAAACTAAAAGGACGGCATATCAATGAAGATGCTTTTGTGTATTTATTGAATGACATTTACGAGGGCTATGGTTTTATTGGTAAAAATGAGACTGTTACGAATGAAAACGATATTCTCGGCCATCTCATTCCTCAAAAAAATAATTACGACACCTCTCGCATTTTAGAACATTTATCAAAAACAGTAACGTTGGAAAATATTTTAAATTGTTAAAATAAAACGAACAGATAAACAGTGTTTTTTTTTTGTAAAAAGACACGTTTTAAGTAACCTGATTTTTATTATTCTACACCTCTTAATTTAAGCGAATTAGTACTAACATCAGCAGTTAATAATTATCTATTCCTATTTAAAAAACCAAAATTTTATTGAAGGATACGTGATATTTTTTTGATATCTTGTGCCTATTAAACCTAAGTACGACTATAGCTTACTTCAGTATTTGGTTTATTGAAACTAATTTATAAATAAAGTTAAACAGTTTTAACTCTGTACTAAACCAAAATATCAAGAACCCCAAAACTAAATTTAATAATAGTGAACAGTTTAGAAATTATAATTCTTATTTTGAATGTATTAATTTGCATTCCTACTTTAGCCTCACTAACTACATTCGACTATTGGTGGATTCGTGATTTCGATTTTCCAAGAATTCAAATTTCATTTTTAATTTTGGTTAATCTCATTTTAGCTTTATCCTTATATTCTTTCCAGGAGCCTTGGCATTTTATTATTGTAACAGTTTTACTTAGTTGCTTAATATACCAATGTTGGTTAATTTTTCCATATACCATTCTTGCAAAAAAGCAAACCTTGAAATATAAGGGAAAAGCCGATGATGCGAGTATTAGCATTCTGGTGAGTAATGTTTTAATGACCAATCGTGATTACAACAAACTCATAAATTTAATTAAACATAAAAATCCTGATCTTTTTTTAACCTTAGAATCTGATGATAAATGGGAGAAAGCATTAGACAGTTTCGAAGACGAATATCCGCACTCAGTAAAAGTGCCCCTTGATAATTTATACGGTATGCATCTCTATTCGAAACTCCCCTTAGAACAAATGGAGGTGAAGTATTTAATTAAAGAAAGTATTCCATCAATTCACGGATATGTTGAATTAAGAAATGGTCTCAAAGTTAAAGTGCACTGCTTACACCCTAGACCTCCTAGCCCTACAGAAAGTAAAACGTCCACGAATCGCGATGCAGAACTCTTATTAATTGGTAAAGAAATTGAAAAAAATCAAAGCTCAACATTAGTTTTTGGGGACCTAAATGATGTAGCTTGGTCACGAACCACCAAAGTATTTCAGAAAGTTAGCGGACTTTTAGACCCGCGAAGAGGTCGTGGTTTTTATAACACGTACAGCACTAAGCACTTCTTTCTGCGTTGGCCGTTAGATCATGTTTTTCATAGTGATGATTTTACATTAATAGCAATATCTAGAGAAAAGGATATTGGATCAGATCATTTTCCGATGTCTATAAAACTAAATTATTCACCAGAGAAAAAAGTAAATCAGGAGAAGTTAGAAGTCAGCCAAGAAGAAGAACAATGGGCCAGTAAAAAAATAGATAAAGGTAAAAAATCATCTTAAAGCATCGATAGAGGTATAATGGAATGATACGGAAGAAATATACGTAACAATATAAAAACACTATTACCTTTATTTATAGTATTGCCACATCATTTATTTACGTTTATAACGTGCAAAATTTTTAAAGCTCATAAAAAAAATAATAGGATTGCTAAACCGATTTAACCCCATTAAAACAAGCGTCTTATTAGTTAATGTAAAAAGCTCTCACGTTGTAGTAAGCGCTTTTAATATATGCTAAGCTGTTTGGACATACAAACAAAAAGTGCAGTACAAGTTAAGCAGCATATTTATAATTAATTTTTAAGTTATTAAATTCTTTAATTGTCAGATAATTGAGTGTTGAGTGCCTTCTCTTTTTATTATACCAAAGTTCAATATATTCAAAGATATCTCTTTCC
>NZ_VSKN01000022.1:0-40578 GCF_008086185.1 Bizionia gelidisalsuginis | reverse complement strand
AATAAATGATTGGCTTTAAGTATTCTAAAGAGCTTATCTCTTCCTGTTTTTATCTTTTTTAAATCCTCTTCTAACAAATAATATAGTTTTCTTGTACCTAAACGTGGCATCTTCATTCTTAATACACAAACCAAATCGATGACTTGTTGTGCTAAATTTTGCTTACGCAGTTTTGATTTTTTAGTTCGGTAATACACCTGTCTATTTACCCCAAGTAATCCGCAAGTAGAAACTATTTTTTCTTTGGTTTGCTCTCGGTACTGATCGATAACTTGGGTGTGTAATTTTTTCTTATTTGAATATCATACTCTCTTTCAGCCATATCAACCAACATATCAAAAATAATAACCTTTTTGTCTGCTCGTTCTGCTAAATGTTCCGCTCTAGCTTTTTGTTTTTCTAACAACTTAACTTTTGCTTCTAGCTCAAGTATTCTTTGTTCAGGTATTTTAGACATAGTAACGGGTGTTTGATTTTCCCAATCAAAATTACCCTATTTTTTTAACCATTTAGTTACAGTGGAGTCACTTTGAATACCATATTTGGTCTGTGCTTGACTTTTTGTAAGAAGTCCTTGTTCAACTTCTTGAATAATTTGTAGTTTAAAATAAAGTGAGTAATCTTTTTGGGTACGCTTTACGTGCCCAGTGTTTTCTATACGTTTCATTACACTATTGTTTTAGTGTATCGCTATTTCAGAACGGGACAAGACATAAAAAAAAGCGATTGTACATTTACAATCGCTTTTTTTTTATGTCTATCTAATATCTATTCAAAAACGGCGTTACACGCTGCAATGGTTTTATCTAAATCTTTATAGGATAAAGCATCACTTATAAACCACGTCTCGAAAGCACTTGGCGCGATATAAACACCATTATTTAACATGCCATGAAAAAACATTTTAAATGTTTCGTTATTTCCTTTTGCTGCTGTTTCAAAATCAATGACTTCAGTTTCATCAAAATGCACAGAAATCATAGACCCTACTCTATTTATAGTATGAGTAATATTGCGATTTACCAATACTTCAGATAAACCTTTGTGTAAATATTCAGTTTTTTCAGCCAAACGATTAAAAATCTCTTTATCGTTATTTAATTCTGTTAACATAGCTAACCCTGCTGCCATTGCTAAGGGGTTCCCGCTTAATGTTCCTGCTTGATACACGGGGCCTAGAGGCGACAAGTGGTTCATAATTGCATTATTTGCGGCAAAAGCACCAACTGGTAAGCCGCCACCAATAACTTTTCCGAAGCATAGAATATCGGCTTTTACATTATACAGTTCTTGAGCACCACCTTTGGCCAATCTGAAACCGGTCATCACCTCATCAAAAACTAACAAGATGTCATTGGCATCACATAAAGCTCTTAATTGTTGCAGGAAATTGTTTTTTGGCGGAATACACCCCATATTTCCGGCAACAGGCTCTATAATAATACACGCTATTTCTCCTTTATTTGCTTCGATTAATGCTTCAACATTTCCTATATCGTTGTACTTTGCTAGTAACGTATCCTTTGCTGTTCCTGCGGTTACACCTGGACTATTCGGACTCCCGAAAGTCACAGCACCACTTCCTGCTTGTATTAAAAACGAATCACTATGTCCGTGGTAGCAACCAGCAAACTTTATAATTTTATCTTTCCCGGTATACCCTCTTGCCAAGCGCACTGCACTCATACAGGCTTCTGTTCCTGAATTTACAAAACGGATTTTATCTATGTTTGGCACCATTGAAACTGCTAATTCTGCAATCTGAGTTTCTATTTCGGTTGGCATCCCAAAGGAGGTTCCTTTTCTCGCTTTTTCGATTACTGCATTAACAACCGGTTCGTAAGCGTGACCCAAAATCATAGGACCCCAAGAATTTATGTAATCGATTAATGTGTTGCCATCTTCATCGTATAGGTAAGCCCCTTTTGCCTCTTTTACAAAAATAGGCGTTCCTCCTACCGCTTTAAATGCTCGAACTGGAGAATTCACACCTCCAGGAATAACTTGCTCTGCTTTTGCAAACAAAGCACTACTACGTTTATAAATCATAAAATATTTTACTCTTTTATAATGGTTTAATATATAAAATTTGACCTATCGCTAATTCGTTCGATCTAAGGCCATTTAAATCTTGAAGTGCTTTCACCGACATGTTATAAGTTCTCGATAATGAATATAAGGTATCGCCAGCCACTACCGTATGTTTGGTGTCGTCTTGTACCAAGCGTTTTGGTTCTTTTCCTAAAACTTCTAAATCGTAATGATACAATTGGTAACGTTCTATTAAGCTAATTAGTTTTGCTGGATACTTTCTGTCTGTTGCATAACCTGCCGCTTTTAGTCCTTTGGCCCACGCCTCGTAATCGTCTATTGGTAGATTAAAAAGGGTAGAGTAACGTTTTCTTTCTTTTAAGAATAATGAATGATCTCTAAAAGAATATTTAGAGTGTTTATATTTTCTGAAACATTCTTGCGCTGCATCATCATCGTGATAAATTTTATCGCCCGTCCACTCACGGTGACATTTAATACCAAAATGATTATTTGCCTCAACCGATAAACGTCCGTTTCCAGAACCCGACTCTAAAATACCTTGCGCCAATGTTATACTAGCAGGAATGCCATAATCTCTCATTTCATCTTTCGCAATACCGCTATAGTTTGCAATATACGCTTCCGTTGCAGTAGCATACACTTTAGTCGCCGACTTTACTTCTCCCCTGTCTTTAGGGGCAGCAATAATTACATTCTCTCCCGTATTCGTTTTAGGTTGTCGTATAACGCGTTCTGTTTTATTTTTAGATTTACTGGTAACCACCTTTTTACGCGATCCACAACTTAAAACGAGCATACTTAAACATATAATGGTAACTATTTTTTTCATTAATTTTATTGTATTAACGGTAATTCTTTTTGTTTTAAAATAGCGTTCATTCCTGCTATACCTTGTAATCCTCCAGTATGAATTGCTAAAATCTTCGTTCCTTTAGCAAAATATCCTTTTTTTATTAAATCTGAAATTCCAAATAACATCTTTCCCGTGTAAATAGGATCTAAAGGAATATCATTTTGCGCTTTAAACTGGTTTATAAACGTTATCAACTCAGGTTTTATTTTAGCATAGCCCCCAAAATGATAATCGGTAATTAATTCCCAATTTTTACGATTTGCAAATTTACTAATATCCTCTTGTAAAAAGCTTCCTTTTAATGCCGAAAAACCTAAAATTTTCTGATTAGGGTTAGAACTGTTAATTAACCCAGAGATTGTACCTCCCGTTCCAACAGATGCGCACACCACATCGAAACTTTTATCTCCTTCACTTAAGATCTCCTCACAGCCCTTAACAGCTAAATCGTTAGTACCGCCTTCGGGTACGGCATAAAACGAACCGAATTCATTCTCTAAAGCATTTAAAAACTCCGGATTGCTTTTATCTCTAAATTGTTCGCGACTTACAAATTTTAAATGCATTCCGCAACGTTTAGCATACTCCAACGTTTCATTGTGTACCGTTTTCTTGGCAAGCTCTTCACCTCTTATAATTCCTATGGTCTTTAATCCGGCTGATTTTCCGGCGGCAGCGGTTGCAATAATATGATTAGAAAAAGCTCCTCCAAAAGTTAAAAGTGTCCCGTCGTTATTCTCTTTAGCAAATGCGACATTGTACTTTAATTTCCTGTATTTATTTCCAGAAATAATAGGGTGTATAGCATCCTCGCGTTTAAGATAGACCTCCACATCTTCATTATGCCGTAAAATAACGCGTTCGTTTATGCTGTTTTCTAAGTTAAAAATCATAGCTACGAATATACTTTAAAAATTGCCAAAACGAACGTGTTTTTAAATAGTTTAGGTTAGACTCATTCGCATAAGACTCTCTTTCAAATGAAATATTCTTATACGCTTTGTGGGTGTTTTTATACTGAATATATCTGCAAATAAATTCAATACCATAAACAATATAAAAAAGAAGAAGGCACAACTCGAGTTGCTGTTTTAAATGAATTTTCTCGTGATTAATTAAAACAGCGTCGTCTTTTAAAACTTTCGACTTTAAAAACACAAACGGATACATCGTTAAACCAGAATAGCCTTTAGGCACTAAATATTTAGAAAATAATATCACTTTTAAAAGCGTTCAAAAACCACTCCAATTTACATTATATTTGTAACATATGAAGAAATTTATACCAATTGAAGAGGGTGATTATTACCTAACACCCGAAGGTTATAAGTGTTTTACAGAACAATACCACTTAAAAAGAGGGTATTGCTGCCAAAGCGGATGTAGACATTGCCCTTATGGTTTCAATAAAAAAACAAATACAAAAACCACATAATTCCGAAGCATTAGCCTATAAAAAACAATGCCTTTCGTTAACTCTTTAATTAGCAGGAATGTACCATCACTACTGATTACAAAAACATATTAAAATGACTTTTAAAGCGCAAATTCTAGAAGGTATTCCAGATCAATTACCTAACAAAAAACCTTACGAAACCGAAATCAATCACGCACCAAAGCGTAAAACCATTCTATCTCCCGAAGAAGAAAAATTAGCATTAAGAAATGCATTGCGTTATTTCGATAAAAAACACCATAACACTTTAATTAATGAGTTTAAGCACGAACTTGATACTTATGGTCGTATTTATATGTATCGTTTGCGTCCGGATTATAAAATGTACGCCCGCCCTATTAGCGACTATCCAGCACAATCGAAACAGGCTGCAGCGATTATGTTAATGATTCAAAATAATTTAGATAATGCCGTTGCGCAACATCCGCATGAATTAATTACTTATGGGGGTAACGGTGGTGTGTTTTCAAATTGGGCGCAATACCGTTTAACATTGAAGTATTTAGCCGAAATGAACGACGAGCAGACACTAGTTATGTATTCTGGGCACCCTCTGGGATTATTCCCCTCGCATAAAGAAGCACCAAGAGTCGTCGTGACTAACGGAATGATGGTTCCTAATTATTCAAAACCGGACGATTGGGAAAAATTTAATGCGTTAGGCGTTACGCAATACGGACAAATGACTGCTGGAAGCTATATGTATATTGGGCCACAAGGTATTGTGCACGGCACCACTATTACGGTTTTAAACGCTTTTAGAAAAATTAATAAAACGCCAAAAGGAAATCTATTTGTAACCTCTGGCTTAGGAGGTATGTCTGGAGCGCAACCAAAAGCAGGCAATATTGCAGGTTGTATTACGGTGTGTGCCGAAGTAAATCCTAAAATAACCCAGGTACGTTTAGATCAAGGATGGATCGATGAAAAAATTACCGATTTAGATGAGTTAGTGGCACGCGTTGAAAAAGCAAAGGCCGAAAAACAAACCGTTTCTATCGCGTATTTAGGAAATATTGTAGAGGTGTGGCAAAAATTTGATGAGGCGAATGTCCACATCGATTTAGGAAGCGATCAAACCTCACTTCATAATCCTTGGGCTGGTGGTTATTACCCTATGGGCTTATCCTTTGAAGAAGCCAATCAAATGATGTCCAAAGATCCAGAGGCCTTTAAAAAGAAAGTTCAAGAAACGTTATGCCTTCACACGGACGCTATAAATAAGCATACGGCAAAGGGCACGTATTTCTTCGATTATGGTAACGCCTTCTTATTGGAAGCCTCGCGCGCAGGAGCAGATATTATGGCCGAAAACGGAATCGACTTTAAATATTCAAGTTACGTACAAGATATTATGGGGCCCATGTGTTTCGATTATGGCTTTGGCCCTTTTCGCTGGGTGTGTGCTTCTGGAAAACCTGAAGATTTAGCTAAAACAGACACCATTGCCTGTGAGGTTTTAGAAGAGATAAAACGTCATTCTCCGGAAGAAATACAACAGCAAATGAGCGATAATATTCAATGGATTAAAGGCGCTCAAGCTAATAAATTGGTTGTTGGCTCTCAGGCTAGAATATTATATGCCGATGCAGAAGGTCGTGCAAAAATAGCCGAAGCCTTTAACCAAGCAATTGCAAAAGGAGACATCGAGACCGTTATATTAGGTCGCGATCATCATGATGTTTCAGGTACGGACTCCCCATATCGTGAAACCTCAAACATTTATGACGGCTCACGGTTTACGGCAGATATGGCCATACAAAATGTAATTGGCGATAGCTTTCGCGGCGCAACTTGGGTAAGTATACACAACGGTGGCGGCGTTGGCTGGGGCGAAGTTATAAATGGTGGATTTGGTATGGTTATTGATGGTACTAAAGAAGCGTCAAAGCGCTTAAAATCAATGCTCTTCTGGGATGTTAACAACGGGATTTCTAGACGTAGTTGGGCAAGAAACAAAGGCGCTGTTTTCGCAATAAAACGCGCTATGGAAATGGAACCTAATTTAAAAGTAACCTTACCTAATTTAGTAGATGATGAAATTATAGACGCTTTATAATTACTAACATAAAAATTGAAAAAGATGAAATTAATAAAAACACTACCTGTATTACTACTTCTTTTAGTAGTTGCTTCGTGTAGTTCGGTGCGGGTGCAGTCGGATTACGATAAGAATGCTAATTTTAGTAATTACAAAACCTTTGCTTTCTTTAAAACAGGAATCGATAAGGCCGAAATTAGCGACTTAGACAAACGTAGAATTCTAAGAGCCATAGAATCGGAAATGATGGCAAAAGGGTTTACAAAATCGGAAACGCCAGATCTTCTCGTTAGTATTTTTACAAAATCACGCCAAGAAGTTAACGTGTATAACAACGGAGGTTACGGAATGTACGGTTACGGCTGGGGCTGGAGTCCTTATTATAACCGCAATACAGTGAGTACTTCTATGCAAGGTAGTTTGTATATTGATTTAATCGATGCCAATAAAAAAGAACTTATTTGGCAAGGTAAAGGTTCAGGGTATTTAAACACCTCGGGAAATATCGATGAAAAAGAAGCACGAATTAATGAATTCGTTTTTGAAATCTTATCGAAGTATCCGCCGGAAGCTAAAAAATAAATTTTAAAAAAGCGATTCAATTTTAAAAATTGAATCGCTTTTTTCTTTACTCTTAGACGCTACTAATCGTCCGTTTTTATTTTTATTTTAGTCTCTTCGCCGTCTTCTTTAATTTTCACCTTTTTATCTTCAGTTTCCATTTTTATTTTAGTGTCTTCGCCATCTGTTTTAATTTTGATTTCAGCGCCCTCATTTTTCATTTCTTCAATCAACTCTTCTTTTTGAGATTTTTCATCTCTACAAGATGTAAATGCAACGGTCATAAAACTTATGGCTAAAGCCGTGTAAATCAATTTTCTCATTTTAAATATGTTTAATTAGTTTAAGTTAAATATACTAATTAATTGTAAACCAAATACATTAAGGGAAATAAACTGTAGCGTGACCATTTGCAACCAACCACAAGTTAACATCTACTCCTTCTAAAATAATAGTTGCTAGATAACGACCATACTTACCCTGCTTATCTTTATAGGAAATAATTTCAACTTCTTTATCCAAAATCATTTCTCTTAAAATGTCTCTTACTTTTTTGCCTTCAATTTTTTCAGCTCCTCTAACTTCTGGCGTATCGATACCGTACAAACGTAATTTCATTTGCTGAAAATGTAAAAAACCTAAATCTACAACAGCAGTCTCCGTATCGCCATCGTAAACAGCAATAATTTTTGCTTTATAATTATACATCTCATCCTGTTTTATGGTATTAATTTACAACTATTTAATAATTACAGACTTAAAATAAAATTATTATCACATCTATTGAACTCTTATATTTGTAAAATATGGACAACAACAAACCTCTTTTAAGAATTAGTGATATCGCCGAAAAACTAAACGTTTCCCTAAAAACAGTAAGAAGACATATACATTCGGGCAAATTACAATCGACAAAAATTGGTGGTGTTCATCGTATTTCTGAAGCGGACTATCTTCAATTTTTAAACACTTTTAAATCGGAAACCATAGAGAAGCAAGGCGCTGAAAAACAGCCAAAGCACCTAAAATCTAAAAAAACAGATACTATTAATTGGACTGATATTAGTGATTTATGGGATACCCCGAAAGCTACACAGCTCACCTCAGCAGATTTATTTAGTGGCACTGGCGGAATGGCTCTAGGTTTCCAGCTAGCTGGTTTTACTCCTCTTTGTGGACTTGATTGGTTTAAGGAAGCTGGGGAATCGTATCGTAAAAACTTGAAACATCCTCATATTGAAGGTGATATTACGAGTAACGCCATAAAAAAAGAATTTATTTACACCGTTAAACAACAACTTAACGGCAAACCATTAACGGTCCTTTCTGGCGGATTTCCTTGTCAAGGATTTAGTATGTCGGGTAGTCGCATTGTAGAAGATGAGCGCAATTCGTTGTACAAAGATATGTTAGATATTATTTCAGAATTAAATCCGGAGTATATTGTTGCAGAAAACGTAAAAGGACTGCGCTCAATGCTAAAAGGCAAAGTTGAAAATAAAATAATTAAAGATATTGAAGCTTTAGGCTACAACGTAAATGTTACCGTTTTAAATGCTGCCGACTATTATGTCCCGCAAAAAAGAGAACGTATCATTTTTATCGCTAATAAAATTAATAAAACTAATTATCACCCTGCACCGTTATTGGAACCTGCCACTTATATCACCACAAAAGAAGCCATAAAAGATTTAATTAAGGTGAAAGACAACCCCTCTATAAATCATGTTCGCACTAAACATCGCGAGGATATGAAAACGCGCTTGGCAGCCGTACCCGAAGGTAAAAGTTTATACGATAATTATAGTGACTCGTGGAAAAAATGCTCGTGGAATGAAGCGAGTTGCACTATTAAAGAAAATCATGGCGGTGTCAATATTCACCCTATCGAACCGCGTGTAATAACGGTTCGAGAAATGGCACGACTACAATCGTTCCCAGATTGGTTTATTTTTGAAGGCTCGAAATCCAAGCAAATGGTACAAATAGGGAATGCCGTACCGCCACTTTTAGCAAAGGCGATTGGATTAGCCATTCGAAAATCGTATGACGAAAAATAGGGCCTAATAACCGTTTCACTTTAAAGCATAAAAAAAGAGAAGCCCTAGAACTTCTCTTTTTTAATAGTATTTTATTGATACAATCCCTTCTTCGCATTTAATTATAAAAATTAAGTTTTAATAATTAAGAAGGCTTTCTATTTTTACTTTTATTTTTTCTGTTGAAGGAATCATTGTTTCTTCTAAAGTAGAATTTAAGGGAATTGCTGGCATATTTTCACTTCCAATAGTTAGTACTGGCGCATCTAAATATTTAAAGCATTCCTCTTGAATTTTACCTGCTAATGCTCTGGCAAAACTGTTGTTTGACGGCTCTTCAGTAACGACTAAACATTTACCTGTTTTCTTAACCGATTTCATTATCGTGTCTTCATCAAGCGGAAATAACGTTCGTAAATCGATCACTTCAATTTGGTCTTTCATTCCTAATTCTTCACTTGCATTCATTGCCCAATGCACGCCCATTCCGTAGGTAACAATGGTTAACGTTTCTAAGTCGTCTTGTTTCCATATTTCTTGTAATACCCACGCTTTACCAAATGGCAGGACGTAATCTTCGCTAGGCTCGACAGACGTCGCCCCTTTTGTTCCGGGCACTTTACTCCAATACAAACCTTTGTGTTCTAGGATAACCACAGGATTCGGGTCGTAATACGCCGCTTTCATCAGTCCTTTTAAATCGGCACCATTACTAGGATATGCTATTTTAATGCCGCGAATATTAGTAATCACACTTTCTACAGACGATGAATGGTAAGGCCCGCCACTTCCGTAGGCACCAATTGGCACCCGTAAAATCATACTTACAGGCCATTTCCCGTTACTTAAATAGCAACTTCTACTCACTTCTGTAAATAATTGATTTAATCCTGGCCAGATATAATCGGCAAATTGAACCTCAACAATGGGCTTTAAACCTACGGCACTCATTCCCACTGTGGAACCAACAATAAAAGCTTCTTGAATTGCGGTATTAAATACACGGTCATCACCAAATTTCTGCGCTAACGTTGCTGCTTCTCTAAACACACCCCCTAAGCGACCTCCAACATCTTGGCCGTACAACAAACACTCTTTGTGCTTTCTCATTATTTCCTCTACAGCAAATAACGCACAATCTACCATAACCACTTTCTCGGCACATTCTGGAGAGCGTTCTCCTCGTTCTTCGGTAATTGGCGTCGGTGCAAAATCGTTAGTAAATAAATCTTCAGGTTTTGGGTCTTCGGCTAATAGTGCTTTATCGAAATCTGCTTGAACATTCACTTTTACCGCCGCTTCTATTTTATCAATATCTTTTTGCGAAAATCCGCTATCCAACAATTGTTGTTTTAAAACTGGATACGGATCTCTTGTTTTTGCTTCCTCTAGATCATCGCGATACCATTCCATTCGCACTCCAGAAGTATGATGATTTAACAACGGTACTTTGGCGTGTACTAAAAACGGTCTGCGTTCGGTACGGATGGTTTCTATTACTTTTTCTAAGGCTTGGTAACTTTCTGTAAAGTTGGCACCATCAATAGTAATAGCTTCTAATCCTTTAAAACCTTGCGCATACTCGAAGGCATCTTGAGCACGGGTTTCGGCTGCATTGGCAGAAATATCCCAACCATTATCTTGTACTAAGTATAAAATAGGCATTTGCTTTAAAGCGGCCATTTGGAACGCTTCGGAAATTTCGCCTTCGGTTACTGAGGCATCCCCTAAAGAGCATACCGTAATTGGTTTGAGTTCTTTAGATTGCGCTTGGGTAGATGTATCAAGAATTGAATTATCTAAACCTTGTTTTTCTAAATACTGCATTCCCATTGCTGTCCCTGTTGCAGGGATAGTCTGCATTCCTGTTGCCGACGATTGGTGCGGAATTTTAGGTTTATCTTGATCCTTTAAACTCGGGTGTGCATAATAGGTTCGTCCGCCAGAGAACGGATCGTCTTTTTTTGCTAATAATTGCAACATTAAGTCGTACGGTTTTAAACCGAAAGACAGCAACATCGCATCGTCTCTGTAATATGGAAAGGCATAATCTTGTGGTAACAATTGCATACCCAATGCGATTTGTATCGCTTCGTGTCCACGAGAGGTAGCGTGTACATATTTTGAAACTTGTTTAAAGTTCGCTTCGTACAACTCGGCCATTGCTTTGGCGGTGCATAGATTTAAAAATCCTTTTTCTAAAATGTCTTTTTTCATATTAAAATCTATTCGTCGGTTAGCGAGTTTTTAATAACAGTGCCGTTACTTTTTTTCTGAAATATCGCTGCTGTATTATGTTTAATAATTACGCTAACTGACGGTTTATTTTTTTGCTATTGCGATTAATCGTTTACTTTAATTTGATCTATCGGAACTTAAAACTGCGTTAGGGATTGAGGCTTTGTTGGAGCGCTCCCGATTTTTCTTCGGGAAGCGACTGCCGAAAGCGCGACTCTTGTGGTAACGCCCAAACACTGCTATGCTAACTCGTTTTTCAAGGTAATTAACCAATTAAATTTATCTTCGGTCTGGCCAGTTTTTATAGCGTCTAGGGTATTATTAACGTCTAAACCAACCGGACTTTCGTCGGAAACGTGAACTACTTCATCGTCTACTCCAATCTCCTGAATGTAAGCAATACCAACGGCGGTACCTGTACCGAAAGCTTCTTCTAACGTGCCATTCTTTGAAGCTTCTTGCACCTCGTCGATAGTAATGGCGCGCTCGGTAACTTCGAAACCTTTATCGCGTAAAATAGCGATAACACTCATTCTCGTAATGCCATCTAAAATGGAACCATCGCGTTTAGGAGTAATGAATTTTCCGTTGATTTTGAAGAAAATATTCATTGTTCCCACCTCCTGAATATATTTATGCTCGACCGCATCGAGCCACAACACCTGGTCGTACCCTTTTGCTTTTGCTAGCTCCGTCGGAAGTACAGCTCCTGCATAATTACCTGCGGCTTTAGCTTCTCCCGTTCCACCGTGCGCTGCACGAATGTATTGCTTTTCGGCCCATAATTTAATGCGCTTACTAAAAAACGGTCCTGCTGGTGAGGCCATAATTATAAACTTATAATGTGTTGCTGCACGCATACCAATAAAGGCTTCGTCGGCGTACATAAACGGTCTTAAATATAATGCACTTCCATCGGCTGGCGGAATCCAATTACGTTCTAAAGACACCATTGCTTTTAAACCTTCTACGAATAAATCTTCGGGAAAATGTGGCATTCCCATACGGTCGGCACTAGCATTTAAGCGTGCCGCATTTTTATCGGCACGAAAAATCACCGGATTTCCATTGGCGTCTTTCGTTGCCTTCATACCTTCAAAAATCGCTTGTCCGTAATGTAAAGCCATTGCTGCCGGATGCGTTGGAATAGCGGATAAAGGTTCTATTCTTGGATTACTCCATTCGCCATTGCTATAATCGCAAATAAACATATGGTCTGTAAAAGTGGTCCCTAGAGGAATGTTGTTAAAATCGAGGTCTTTAACTTTCGATTCTGCAATTTTAGTAATTGCTATATTGTGTTTCATTATGATATGTTTTAATCGGTTCTAGTGCTTATCTAGAACATAAATATTATAGTTTTCTATTGACATCGAACTGCTCGAAATAATCGGCAACCCGGCGTACGAAGCTTCCGCCTAAAAAGCCATCGACAACACGATGATCGAAAGACAGCGATAAATACATCATACTACGTATCGCGATTTCATCTCCATTTTCTGTTTCGATAACTTCGGGACGCTTTTTAATAATTCCTAAAGCTAAAATGGCTACTTCGGGTTGGTTTATAATAGGCGTGCCCATAACGCTACCAAAAGTACCAACGTTAGAAATTGTAAACGTGCTTCCTTTTATATCGTCTCCCGCCAATTTATTTTCTCTTGCTTTTCCGGCAAGTTCGTTAACGTTTTCGGCAAGGGTTTTTAAATCTTTCGTATCGGCATTTTTTACAACAGGCACAATTAAATTACCACTTGGAAGTGCGGTTGCCATACCAATATTAATATTTTCTTTTACAATAATGTTATTACCGTCTACCGATGCATTAATATTCGGGAAGTCTTTAACCGCCTTTGCTACGGCTTCTACAAATAATGGTGTGAAGGTTAAGCGCTCACCGTATTTTTCTTGAAAAGCCACTTTATTAGCATTTCTCCAATTTACCATATTGGTTAAATCGGCTTCCACGTAAGCGGTAACATGTGGTGCAGTATGCTTAGAATACACCATATGATCGGCGATCATTTGCCGCATTCTATCCATTTCAATGACCTTACCCTTCCCTTTATCGAAGTTTAGTTGCGGAATTCGGTATGCCGTAGGATCTTGAGTTATGGGCTGAGCAAATTTATAAGGCCTGCCATCCTCTATATAATTAAACAGATCGCTTTTACGTAATCTATCGTCGTTTCCTGTGGCTGGAATTCGTGCTAGTTCTTCAAAACTGATATGGTATTCTTTCGCTATTTTTATAATTAGCGGAGAAAAGAATGTATTGGTATTGGCTGTTGAAAAAGCACCAGTTGTTACTTGTGGCTGTGATGCCGCTTGATGCTTCTTAGTTGGCTTTTTTGATTGTTTTTCCTTTTTTGGAAGCTTTTTATCTTCAATTGAAGCTGATTTACTGCCTTCGGTAGAAGCATGAAGTTCTTCAGACAGTGCTAAAGTTGCTATTACAGTACCTACTGGCACAACATCTTTGGCTTGAAAAAGGGTTTTAGTTAATTTTCCTGAGGCTGGCGCTGGGACTTCGTTATCTACTTTGTCTGTCGCTACCTCTAGAATAATATCACCTTCATTAAAACTATCGCCTTCATTTACTAACCAATTAATGATTGTTCCTTCGGTAATACTTTCGCCCATTTTAGGCATTATTAATTCAAAATTTTTCAAGCTTAAAATCGGTTTTAGTTAAAGAATTAAAAGTACTAAATTTATAGTCTGACAAATGTTAAAACCTAGGATCATTAATTCGTAAAGACTATAAATCTTTTTAAAATCCTATTTCTAGTTTTAAATTCTTTTAGTTCGTATATTTGTAAGTATAAAAAAATAATTTTCTTATGCAGAATGGTCTTGATAAAATAGACACTCGAATTTTAGCGTTGCTGCAACACAACAGTAATAGAACAACAAAAAGTATTGCTACGGAGTTAGGAATGACGACGACACCTATTTTTGAACGTATTAAGAAATTAGAAAAGGAAGGGTATATTACAAAGTATGTTGCTGTTTTAAACAATAAAAAAATAGGATTAAAACAAACCGTGTTTATAGGTATTACCTTGCAAGGTCATACCAGAAGTTTTCTAGAGAAATTTGTGACTCAGATTAACAGTTTCCCCGAAGTTATCGAGTGCCACCGTGTGAGCGGAAATTTCGACTATCTATTAAAACTGGTTGTTGAAGATATTGAAGCTTACGAAACGTTTATTATTTCGAAATTGACTTTACTTCCTTATTTAGGAAATGTGCAGAGTTTAATTACGTTATCCACGAGTAAAGAAACTAATGAGATTGATTTGAGTAGGATTCTTTAAATAGTTGTAAGAAATCAAAGTATGGTCTACTACATTTGGATTCCTTTTACTTAAATCGACACTTTTAGGCAACCTACTAACGCCTAATCGCTTTAACTAATAGTCAGTCTTTCGGTTTTAGTAGCTTCAGTCGCCTTATAGGTTTATATCAGTTTTATGAATTTCGTAAATCGATTATACGATTTAGTTTCCCTCCTACACTTTTAGGTATTGCTCCACAACAGTTTAAAGTGACCTTAATGCTTAATCCTATTTTATCTTTTATATTCTTTTTCAATGCATTAGATATGGAAATCAATGCTAAATTTTTTACAACGTCTTCGTTAGTGAATCCATTTCCTAATCCTATTTCTACCTGAAAATCACTATTGGTTTCCACCTTTACTTCTACTTGATCCGAGAGCCCTTCTTTAGTTACAATTAACTGATAGTTGGGAGCTAATTGATGGTATCCATTAAATATTTCTTCAATTTGAGTATGAAATAAGTTGACACCTCGAATAATTAACATATCGTCTGCACGCCCTTTTAACATTCCCATTTTAATGTGAGTTCTAGAAGTACTTTCATCATACGATAGACTACAAATGTCATTGGTCCAATACCTTAAAAAAGGCATCGCTTCTTTAGTCAGCGTTGTAAATACTAAGACACCTTCCTCACCATAAGGAAGTGGTTCTCCAGTATCTTTATCTACTATTTCTGGAAAAAAATGATCTTCCCAAACATAACTCCCTGTACCCTGTTCGTTATATGCTTCTTGAGATACACCAGGTCCAATAACCTCACTAAGCCCATAAATATTAGTAGCTTTTACCCCTAAAGAAGTCTCAATATCTTTTCTTATAACTTCGGTCCAAGGCTCTGCCCCCAGAATAGCATATTTTAGATTAATATCTGAAATGTTTAAGTTTCTTTTTTCTAATTCAAAAGCAATCGTTTGCGCATAGGAAGGTGTGCAGCAAATAACTTCTGGCTGAAAATCTTGCAAAAGAGTTATTTGTCTATCGGTCATTCCTACAGACACAGGAACTACCGCCATACCCAATTTCTCTGCTCCGTAGTGTATACCTATACCTCCAGTAAACAAGCCGTAACCATAGCTGTTATGCATTTTCATACCCGGTTTAGCACCGCCTGCCGACAAAGACCTTGCTACTACTTCAGAAAAAACATCCAAATCATTCTTTGTATAAGCGACTACTGTAGGCTTTCCTGTAGTACCACTAGAACAGTGAATACGCGCTAATTTATCTTGAGGCACGGTTAAAAACCCAAAAGGATACTGATCTCTTAAGTCCGTTTTTTTCGTAAAAGGAAGCTTATGGATGTCATTAATAGATTTTATAGATGAAACGTCTACACCAGCTTCATCAAACAAATTTTTATAAAATGGAACATTTTTATACACGCGATTTACAAGAGTTACAAGGCGTTCGCTTTGCAGTTTTCTAAGCTTTACTAAAGGAAGTGTCTCTATTTCTTTATTATACATAGTATCCTATTTTATTTATTATTTTTAAAAGCTTGCAATGTTTTATAAAAATCTTCTTGTATTGGTAGGTCTTTTGGTATTTCTCGTAATGGTTCAACTGCTTCTAATGATTCATGGCAATCGGCTGGCAATTGTTGATATAATCGTGTACCAGCTGTTTTCCAATAAATCATTTCATCACTCACTTGTTTTATCACTTTTCCCGGATTACCAACAACCAAACTACGATTAGGTATTTTAGTTTCGGCTTTTACAAAAGCCATAGCGCCAACAATACATTCATCACCAATTTCGGCATCGTCCATTATAACGGAATTCATACCAATCAGGCAGTTTTTGCCCAAATTAGCCCCGTGAATGATAGCACCGTGGCCTACGTGAGCGTTTTCTTTTAGGATAATTGATTTCCCTGGAAACATGTGCACCGTACAATTTTCTTGTACATTTACACCGTCTTCTAAAATAATCTGTCCCCAATCTCCGCGAATCGCAGCTCCAGGGCCGATGTAACAGTTTTTACCAATAATTACATTTCCAGTAACTGCTGCTTGTGGGTGTACGAAACTACTTTCGTGTACAACAGGCGTGTACCCTTTAAATTTATATATCATATTATTTATGATTAGTGATTGGGAAAGATTGGTGAATACCGATTTTATTTAAAATCTTTAAGCTTTTCTTTTGTGAATTCTGAAAGCAC
The DNA here is from genome assembly GCF_008086185.1 of Bizionia gelidisalsuginis. Taxonomy (NCBI): domain Bacteria; kingdom Pseudomonadati; phylum Bacteroidota; class Flavobacteriia; order Flavobacteriales; family Flavobacteriaceae; genus Bizionia; species Bizionia gelidisalsuginis. Next base: position 23,820 of record NZ_VSKN01000022.1, on the reverse strand, counting down.
TAAAGTACCACTAGTGGCAGCGCGTTCAGCTAAAAGCTCATCCCAGTTTTCAGTACCACTCCAGAAAACGGCTTTCATTTCTTTTATCGCTTCTGGATTGTAAGTACATAAATGTTCGGCAGTTGCATTTACAGCGTCGTCTAACTCTTCCATGCTATCATAGACTTGAGCAAATAATCCTTTTTGTTGTGCCCATTCTGCTGAATAAAACGCATTGGCGTCGATAGCGATTTGCGACATTGCACTCAAGCCTATTTTACGCTCGATTGCTGGACCGACAACAAATGGTCCGATACCAATATTTAATTCACTTAACTTTATTGCAGCAAATTTCGTTGCCATACAATAATCGGTCGACGCTGCTAAACCTACGCCACCTCCAACGGTTTTACCTTGAACACGTCCGATAATGAATTTAGGACATTTACGCATCGCGTTAATTACATTGGCAAATCCTGAAAAGAATACTTTTCCAGTCGCCGCATCATTAATATTTATTAATTCGTTAAAACTAGCTCCAGCACAGAACGTTCTATCTTTTCCACTTTTTAAAACAATAACTTTAATAGCGTCGTTTGTTCCTGCCTCTGTTATGGTTTGTGCTAATTTTGCTAAAATATCTCCCGGTAAGGAATTGTGCGCAGGATGATAGAATTCTATATGTCCTACTTCGTTTTGTATGTCTAATGTTACGTATGGTGTGTTCATCTTTTTTATATATCAATGCGCAGGTGTTACGCATTCGTATTAATATTTCCTTTAGTAATTTATGAAAGTGTCCAATCGGGATTCATCGCCATTATATTCTACTTCCATTCTCTTTTCCACTTTTTAGCTGTTTTTTTCTCTTTTAATAGCTACCCTTATAGCGGTATGCTCTTCGAAGTAAACTAGCTTCTAAATATTATAATGGCCTAAGAGGGTTATATAAGTAGCTACTTTATGTTATTTAATTCTGCTCTGACTATTATTTGTTACCCCAACTTAAAAGAGGTGATTTCTGTCGTGCGTTAAAATATATGTGTAATACTTTTTAAACATCTCATATAAATTAAGGCGTCTGCGCAATATGTGCGCAGTGACATCCTAATAAAATTACAACAAATGGAACACCCCTTTTCTATTTAAACTATCCATCCTATAAAAAACAAAAGCTATTTTCGTTTAGGACAACCGACTTCTCGGGTGTTTCGAACAGTTTAATTTGTTACAGCAAATTGAACTGTTCGAAATGATGATTAAGGTGTTTACGCTCTAATAAATACCATTCGTATTTATTCATATCACCAAAAACCATATTCTTTAAAACAACGTCCGAATTTTCTTTGAAGAATAACAGATATGCGTCTCTTGCTTCTACTAATTTTGCTTTAGCTGTTTCGAAATCTGGGTGTTTTAAATCTTCTAATTCGCCTTTTTTATAAGTTGGGAATACTGTTCCTTTAGGAAACTTATCATAAGTATATAATGAATTATGGACTTTCTCCACTATTTCCTCAGGCGTTACGCAATTGAAATCCTGGATTTCCCCTGATGCTATTCTATACCCCTCTTCTAAATGTTCTAATAAATGTTGAGGTGTCAAAATACCCCATTGTGGTTTTGTGTCTGCCGTTAATATACTTAAACAGTCTTCTATTTTCTCATCGGTAATTTCTACAAACGTTTCTTGTTTCTTTTGTACCATAGTTAAAATAGTAGCGACGGCGACAAGTTCGTCTTCGGCATCAAAAACCTCAACAAACCATTTAACAATTCCGCTTGGGTGTTCTGCCGAAGCAACATCTCTATCTACTTTTTGCTTACATGTTAAACGTGCATAAACGGTATCGTTATGGTATAATGGACGTAAAAAACGGCAATCTTCTAATCCGTAGTTAGCAGAAACCGGTCCTTTGTTTGGATATACAAATAACCCTGCCGCTGCCGAAATTATAAAATAACCATGTGCTGTTCTTTTTTCGAAAATACTGCCCTCTAAAGACGTGATATCGGTGTGCGCATAAAAATGATCCCAAGTGACATTAGCAAAATTAATGATATCGGTATCTGTAAACGTTCTTTTGTGCGTTTTTAAAGACATCCCCGGTTGGATATCTTCCCAATGGTATTTAAACGGATGCTGTGGGGCGTCCTTATATTTTGAGTTAGGCTGATAAATACCTGTAATTTCTGTTAATGTACTTGGAGAACCTTGAATAGCGGTACGCTGCATATAGTGTTTTACACCTCGCATTCCACCCATTTCTTCTCCTCCACCAGCGCGCCCGGGTCCACCGTGCACTAAACTTGGTAACGGCGATCCGTGGCCCGTGCTTTCTTTTGCACTCTCACGATTGATTACTAAAATTCTTCCGTGGTGACTTGCTGCATTGATAACATAATCTTTAGCAATTGCATCGTTATTTGTGGTGATAGAAGACACTAACGACCCTTTACCTAATTGCGCTAAAGTTATTGCTTCGTCTAAGCTCTTGTACGGCATAATGGTACTTACTGGACCAAAAGCTTCTGTTTCGTGCACCGCTAAGTTTTTAAAAGGGTCATCTTCGCGTAATAAAATAGGTGAGATAAACGCCCCTTTTGAAGCATCGGCTCCAATAGTTTTAACGTGGTTTAAATCGCCATAAACTATTTTTGCTGTTTTAGACAATTCTTGAACGCGCTCGCGAACTTCTGCCACTTGCTCTTTACTTACTAAAGCGCCCATTCGCACTTCTTTTAATCGCGGATCTCCAATAGTGACTTTATCTAAAGCCTTACCTAAAGCAATCTGAACATCTTCGACTAAATTTTGAGGCACAATAATACGACGGATAGCCGTACATTTCTGTCCCGCTTTCACGGTCATTTCTGTACGGACTTCTTTTATAAACAAATCGAATTCTGGTGTTCCCGGTACGGCATCTTCTCCAAGAACTGAAGCGTTTAATGAATCGGCTTCCATAGTAAAAGGCACCGATTCGTCTATGATACGTTGATGTGATTTTAATAAACGACCAGTAGTTGCCGATCCTGTAAACGTTACGACATCTTGAGACCCTACACCATCTAAAATAGTTCGTGCAGAACCTGCTATTAATTGTAACGCTCCTTCTGGTAAAATACCTGAAGCTATAATTTCGCGAACAACAGCCTCGGTTAAAAAAGACGTATTTGTTGCTGGTTTTACTACTGCCGGCATTCCTGCCATCCAATTAACTGCACATTTCTCTAACATTCCCCAAACTGGAAAATTGAAAGAATTAATATGAATCGCGACCCCTCGTTTAGGCACCAGAATATGATGTGCCATAAAGCGTCCGCCACGAGATAAATCGATAGGTTCGCCTTCTACGTGATACGACTGATTAGGGAATAATTTACGCAAGGATGCATTGGCGAATAAGTTTCCGAAACCTCCTTCAATATCTATCCAGCTATCTACTTTTGTTGCTCCGGTACGGTAACTTAATTCATAAAAAGCGGCTTTCCTTTTCGTTAAGTACAGCGCTAAAGATTTTAGCATATTACCGCGCTCTTGAAAAGTCATTTTTCTAAGGACTTCACCTCCTTTTGTTCTTCCATATTGAAGAATTTCGGCAAAGTCTAAGCCTTCGGTATCAGATAGTGCTACAATTTCTCCAGTAACGGCGTCGTGCATTGGCACACCTTCTCCATTACCTTCTATCCATTGCCCTGTGACGTAATTCTGTAATTTTTTCATCGATTACTATTTTATCTTTTCCTAAATAAAAGGAAACTATGATTTATCTATCTCGATTGTATTTATCTAAACACAGTCTCGAAATGATCTGTTTATTTTAAACCGTTTTACTGCGTTAGCGATTAAACGGTGTGTTTTGAGCTCTCCAGACTTTTTGTGTCTGGAAGCGAGTAGTGCAAGCGCGACCCTTGTGGTAACGCCCAAATGCTACTTGCTTACGTTTTCAATAATGGCGGCGTAACCTTGACCAACCCCAACACACATTGTAATTAAGGCGTAACGCTTGCTCTGTTCTTTCAGTTCTATAGCGGCCGAAAAGGCAAGTCTTGCACCCGTAACGCCAAGCGGGTGACCAATGGCTATAGCACCTCCGTTTGGATTTAATCGTGGATCGTTATCTGCCAATCCCCAAGCACGTGTGCACGCTAAAGCTTGAGCAGCAAAGGCTTCGTTAAGTTCGATGATATCGATATCGTCCATAGTCAACCCGGCTTTTGCTAAGGCTTTATTTGAAGCTTCGACTGGGCCAATTCCCATAATTCTTGGCGCGACACCGACAACTGCCGAACTAACGATGCGCGCTAGTGGTTTTAAATTGTATTTTTTTACAGCGTCTTCTGAAGCGATAATGGTCGCTACTGCACCGTCGTTTAATCCTGAAGAATTTCCTGCTGTTACGCTTCCTCCTTCTTTTTTAAATGCTGGGCGAAGTTTTCCTAATATGTCTAAAGAGGTCGTTGGTTTTACAAACTCATCTTTTGAAAATTTAATAGGATCTTTTTTACGTTGCGGAATTTCGACGGTTATAATTTCTTTTGCTAAACGGCCATTTTCTTGCGCTTTAGTCGCTTTTGTCTGACTCCAATAAGCAAAAATATCTTGATCTTCTCGCGAGATATTGAATTTTTCGACAAGGTTTTCTGCCGTATTCCCCATACCGTCTGTACCGTATTGCTGTTGCATTTTAGGATTGATAAAACGCCATCCGAAAGTAGAATCGTACAGTTTAGAATCGCCTCCAAATGCTGATGATGGTTTTGCCATTACGTAGGGCCCACGCGTCATATTCTCAACTCCTCCAGAAATAAACACATCGCCATCTCCTGCTTTAATAGCTCGATTAGCGTGAATAATTGCCGACAATCCTGAGGCACATAAACGGTTTACGGTTTCTCCTGGGACTGTAACTGGTAATCCTGCTAATAATGACGACATTCTCGCCACGTTACGGTTGTCTTCTCCCGCCTGATTGGCGCAACCCATTATAACATCGTCGTAAGCTTCTTTTGGAATACTAGGATTTCTTTTTACTATTTCTGAAATGACCAAGGCGCCTAAATCGTCTGTACGAACAGCGGAAAGTGTTCCTTTGTAACTTCCTATTGGCGTTCTTATACCATCTATTATATATGCTTCCATTTTATTATTTTATTTTTAATTGCCGATGTTAGATTACGGTTTTTGAAGCCTCATTTGCTTCGTTAACTTTTATCTCATCTTGCCATTATACTATTTTTATATTTTTAATCTAAGGACTTTTATACCTTTGTATTACAAGACATTTTATTCCCAGTCTTTATTTGTACGATACACTACGCCTTTAAACAAAGCAACTAATTCGTCACCTCGCTTTACTTCTATAATATTAAACCCTAGCTTATTTTTTACGGATTCTATAACAGATTCTGCCGTAATATAATCGCCTTCGTTCAATGCTTCAATATGATTAATACTGGTTTCTATAGACACAGCAAATTTTCCGTGAGTGTTTGCGGCAAAACCAAAAGCGGTATCAGCTAGGGAATAACTTATTCCGCCGTGCGCTTTACCCATACTGTTTAGCATTTCCTTTCTAATCGTCATTGCGACTTTGCAACGTCCTATTTCAGAGTCTAGAATTTCTATTCCTAACCACGTACTATAGGAGTCGAGACTTAGCATATTTTTAGGTATGAGGTGTCCTTTTGTAGGCATTAGCTATTTGGTATTAGTGATTAGGTGTTATTTTTTTATAGTAAAACAGTCCTTCGATTACACTCTAGGAAACCTCTGTTTCACTTAAAACATCGTCCCAGTTTTTTTTTTAAGAATTCCTACGTTGCAATCGTAATAACTACGTATTTAAAAGAATGTTTTGTTTTCATTTTTCATTCTTCTAAGCAATGGACTGCAGCGGTATCTATCTTCGTGATAGTCGTTGTATAAAGCATCTAATTTTGAAACGCACCAATTGATACCTTTTTCATCTGCCCAAGCCAATAATCCTTTTGGATAGTTCACCCCTTTCGTCATTGCTATATCAATATCTTCGGCCGAAGCGATATTTAAAAACAGCGCATCTGTTGCTTCGTTAATTAACATTACCAATACACGATCGAAAATTGTTTGCGCTAAAACTTTATCTTCTTTCGGTTCTGCGTTTAAAGCGCCTTCTGAATAATCATAAAATCCTTTCCCTGATTTTCTTCCTAAATATCCTGCTTCGGCAAATCGTTTTTGCGTAAACGACGGTTTGTATCTTGGGTCGAAATAGAACGCTGTAAACACTGTTTCGGTTACGGTATAATTAACATCGTTACCTATAAAATCCATTAATTCGAAGGGTCCCATTCTAAACTTTCCGATGGTTTTCAAACTGTAATCGATAGTTGCAAAATCGGCAATTCCTTCTTCGTAAATACGCAACGATTCGCCATAAAATGGTCGCGCTACTCTATTAACAATAAATCCTGGTGTGTCTTTCGCTACCGCAACAACTTTTTTCCAATCTAATAGGGTTTGCTTTGCTTTTTCTAAAACTTCTTTTGAGGTTTGAATAGCGGGTACAACCTCAACTAACTTCATTAATGGTGCTGGATTAAAAAAGTGGATGCCAACACAACGTTCTGGTTTTTGCAATGATGCCGCTATCGAGGCTATGGACAAGCTTGACGTGTTCGAAGCAATTATACAGTCCTCTGAAACATAACGTTCAAGTTCTATAAACACGTTCTTTTTAACCTCTATGTTTTCAACAATAGCTTCAATCGTTACATTAGAATCTGATAATTCTTTTAAAGTATTAACATAAGAGATATTAGATTGAATACGCGTTTTCTCATCGGCATCAACGCGTCCTTTTTCTATTAAACGTGTTAATATTTTTTCTAAAGCGGCTTTAGCTTTATCTAAAGCAGATTGGTTTAGATCAAATAATTTAACAGTACAACCTGCTGTCGATGCGACTTGCGCTATTCCGGAACCCATTGTTCCTGCTCCTATTATTCCTACGTTCATATATTAATATCGAATTTTGAATGTTGAATACAGAAAATTGAATCACACACGCTTAGTTGTGCTTATATTCCGTATTCTAAAACATTCTTTTTTGTTATTATGAGATGCTTAACTATTATATTACTACTTATCTCCCTTTAAATTCTGGTTTACGTTTTTCCATAAATGCAGCAACACCTTCTGCATAATCATCACTTTGAGCGGCTTCAATTTGAAATATAGACTCTAAAGCTAATTGTTCTTGTAAAGTATTTGTTACCGATTTATTAAACAATTCTTTTATAAACCCTAAAGCTTTTGTTGGCATATTGGCTAATTTTAAAGCGAGTTTAGAAACTTCTTCTTCGAATTGTTCCGCCGGAATAGCCTTGTAAATCATTCCCATTTTATCGGCGTCTTCGGCAGATATTTTATCGCCTAACATTGCTAAAGCCGATGCTTTTTGAAAACCAATTAATCGCGGTAAAAAGAATGTACCTCCACTATCTGGCACTAAACCAATTAAGCTAAACGCTTGTATAAAGCTTGCTTTTTCGTGGGCTACAATAATGTCGCAGGACAATGCAATGTTAGCTGCTGCACCAGCGGCAACACCATTTACTGCCGCAACGATTGGTTTTTTAATGTTTCTAATACGCGTAATTATAGGGTTGTAATGCTCGTCTAATATTTTTTTAAATCCAGGGTTTAAATCAGGATCTGTAACTTCTTTTAAATCTTGACCTGCCCCAAATGCTTTCCCACTTCCAGTGATAACAATTGCTCGCACCTCATCATTTTTTTCGCAAGCATCTAATGTATCTTGAAATAAAAAGGCCATTTCACGATTAATACTGTTAAACACTTCTGGTCTGTTTAGCGTAATGGTCGCTACTTTATTTTCGATTTTAAGCTGAATGCTTTCTGTCATAATTTATATTTTTTTGTTTTAAATTAATAGTGCTTCTATAGAAGAAACACTACTCAATAAAAAAATGAAAATCGTATCAATTGTTATTTTTTGTACGAGGTATGAGGTTTTTACTTGCGCGAGATTACTATTTTAAACATTTAAAATAATCAAAAGGCTCTTGGCAATCGTCGCACTGAAATTGTGCTTTACATGCCGTGGAACCGAATTGACTCACTAAACGTGTGTTTTGAGATCCGCAATTCGTACACTTTACAATACGTTTTCCGTTTAGCAATACATCCTTGTCTGCTTCTGCACCCAAAGGCGCTGCTATACCATAATCCTCTAAAGCTTTCCGGCCGCGTGGCGTAATCCAATCGGTGGTCCAAGCTGGAGCCAAAATCAATTCTATTTTAGAATCGTATCCCGCTACTTTTAGTACGGTCTTTATATCGTCTCCAATGACGTCCATAGCCGGGCAACCACTATATGTTGGTGTGATTTCGACGTATACTATTTTGTTTTTTATGACTGCAGAACGCACTACTCCCATATCCATAATTGATAAAACAGGAATTTCAGGATCTGAGACGTGTTCTAAAATTGGAATTAAAATCTCGTCGATATTTTGTTCTGTTGTCATATTTATTTTAAGATATAATCTCTTTACGTTTTCGTTTTAACTATAATCTTTCGACTGTACCGGAGGCCACATTATTATTACTATACCCTTTTTTCTCACTGTTTAGTCGAGAACAGTCAAGACCTCGTTACCATTGCGATTTACACTTCTTCTTTAATCTACGACCTCTAGACGGCATGTAAAGAGGCTTTATAAATTAATTACCACTCCATATTTGGATAGGCAAGCTGCATGTACTGCATATTGCTTAAGATATAACCGAAATGTTCTGTGTGAATTCCTTTTTTACCGCCTTTTTGAAACCATTTCGATTCAGGTATTTTTAGAGTCGCTTCTTCTAAAACAGCGCTAACTAGCGAATAGTATTTAACTTTGAGTGCGGTTACATCGACACCAATTCCTTCAGCAACCATTGCTTTATCGGCCGCCGTTTGATGAAATAATTCGTCGGTGTAGGTCCATAATGAATCGATAGCTTCTTGCATTTTATCGTGACTCACGGTTGTACCGTCTCCTAAACGTTTAATCCAATCTGTTGAAAAACGTTGGTGATAGCTTACCTCTTTAATTGATTTTTTAGCGATTGCAGTCAAGGTAATATCATGACTCTTTTGAAGCTCTTGTAAAAATAACAAGTGGTACACATCAAACAAAAACTGACGTGCCATTGTGTAAGCAAAATCTCTGTCTGGTTGCTCCACTAATAGTACATTTACATAATCGCGCTCTTTACGAAGAAAAGCAATGGTATCTTCGGTCGCATCACCGCCTTTTAGTTTTGCTGCGTATTGGTAATAACTTCTTACTTGGCCAAATAAATCTAAGGACATATTTGTACACGCGATATCTGTTTCTAAACTTGGCCCGTGCCCTGTTAGCTCGCCTAATCTTTGTCCTAGAATTAGGGAGTTATCTGCGATACCGAGAATATAATTATATAAGTTTTCGTTTTTCATATTTGCTTTCCACGACCGTGGGATTCTTTTTATTGAATGAGACTTCTCTTCCTATTTTAAAGTATTAAACTACAACCTCTCGACTGCGCTAACGGAGACACTTTAATTCTTAGTAGACTTTTTCTCGATGTTTGGTCCAGCGCAGTCGAGATCTTGATTGCCTCTAAAAACGTTTATTTAATTCGTGAGTTTCCCATTTTCGTGGGAATTGTAATTTAAAGCACGCTTACATTACATATATTTCACGTCGTCTGGAAGATCGTAAAAGGTAGGGTGACGATATACTTTATCTTGAGCAGGCTCGAATAACTCGCCGTTGTGCTCTGGATTTGAAGCCGTAATATCTTTAGATTCTACAACCCAAATACTTACCCCTTCATTTCTTCTCGTGTATACATCTCTTGCATTCTCAAGTGCCATTTCTGCATCGGCAGCGTGAAGGCTTCCAAAGTGACGATGTTCTAATCCGTTTTTACTGCGTACAAAGACCTCCCAAAGTGGCCAGTTTTTTGTTGACATAATTATATTTTTATTTGTGTAATGTTCTTTTAGCAGCGCTAAAGACATCGTACAATTTAAATTGCTTGTTTTATTTTACGTTCTGCTTTTTTCTCGGCGTGAGCCATTGCTGCATCGCGTACCCATTCGCCACCTTCCCAAGCGTCAATTCGCGCTTTCATGCGTTCTTTATTCATTGGACCGTGACCTTTTACTACTTGCCAAAATTCGTCCCAATTAATCTCTCCAAAATCATAACTTCCACGCTCTTCGTTCCATTTTAAATCGGGATCGGGGATGGTTAAACCAATTAATTCGGCTTGTGGTACGGTTTGATCTATAAATTGCTGACGTAGGTCGTCGTTAGATTTTCTTTTTAGTTTCCATTTCATAGATTGTTCGGTATGCACAGATTCGGCATCTGTAGGACCTAACATCATTAAACTAGGCCACCACCAGCGATTTAGTGCATCTTGCGCCATATCTATTTGTTCTGGTGTACCTTGGGTTAATTTTAGCATGATTTCGTAACCTTGGCGTTGGTGAAAACTCTCCTCTTTACAGACACGCACCATTGCGCGAGCATACGGCCCGAAGGATGTACTACATAAAGGTACTTGATTAATAATGGCTGCACCATCTACTAACCAACCAACGGCTCCCATATCTGCCCAAGTTACTGTGGGGTAATTAAATATTGAAGAGTATTTTGCTTTACCCGAGTGTAATTGCTCGTATAATGCGTCTCTAGAAATACCTAACGTTTCGCAAGCGGAATATAAATATAAACCGTGTCCAGCTTCGTCTTGTACTTTCGCTAACAAAGCGACTTTACGACGCAATGTTGGCGCTCGAGAAATCCAGTTACCTTCGGGTAACATACCTACAATTTCAGAATGTGCGTGTTGCGACATTTGCCTAATGTGAGTTTGACGGTATTTATCCGGCATCCAGTCCTTAGGTTCTATTTTTTCGTCTCTAGCAATGCGCTCTTCGAATTGCTTTTCTAAGTTTTTAATTTGTTCTTCACTCATTGTATTATAGTATTAGTGAATATTATCTTGGTATTGCGTTAAGGATTGCGGCGACATCCTTTTTTGTTTTTCTCAAAAAAGATATAGCGAAAAGCCTGACCCTTTAAGGTAACGCCCCAATTATTATTTTAAAAAAAATCACAAACTATTTTAGAGTTTATGATGCCTTATAATTAAGGTCTTATACATCGAAATCGACTACCACTTTATCTGTTGTTGGTACGGCTTGACAGCTTAATATGTAGTTTTGCGCCACTTCGTTATCGTCGAGGGCATAATTTACTTTCATTTCTACGGCACCTTCTTTAACTTGGCATTTGCAGGTGCTACATACGCCTCCTTTGCAGGCGAATGGCAAATCGGCTCCTGCAGCCAAAGCACCATCTAAGATGTTATCGAAATCGTCGTCCATTATAAAATGAAATTCTTTTCCGCCATCTATAATTGTAACTTGAGTGCCTTCTACTTTTTTATCTAAAACTTCGGCGATATGTTTATTTTCTTCTTCGCTACTACCAGAGAAAAACAGTTCATAATGAATTTTTTCTTTCGGTAATCCAGCAGCTTGTAACTCGTCGCTAATTAGAAAAATCATATCCTGAGGACCACAAATAAAAGCATGATCTGTATCTGGAACATCGATAAACGTTTTGGTTAACACAGCCAACTTTTCTTTATCGAAACGGCCATTTAAAAACGGAATATCACGTTGCTCTTTAGTTAAAAAATAAAACACTTGAAATCTTCCAAAATACTCATTTTTAAGCTGTTCGATCTCTTCCTTAAAGATAATGGATTTTACGGTTCTATTCAAATAGAAGAGTTTAAATGTACTGTTTGGCTCGCTTTCAAGGTGTGTTTTTATAATTGACAGCATTGGTGTAATGCCACTTCCTGCAGCAAATGCAATATAGTTTTTTGCCGTTGCGGGATCGCAGTCTATATAAAACTCACCGTGAGGCGGCATTAATTGTAGCGCGTCGCCTTGTTTTAAAGTGTTAAAGGCGTAGTTAGAAAACACGCCGCCGCGAATGGTTTTTACGGCAACTTTCCATTGATTATCTAACGGACTTGAGCATAAAGAGTAGTTACGACGAATGTCTTCTCCGTTAATTTCTTTTCGTAAAGTTAAGTGCTGTCCTTGTTTAAATTTAAAAGTCTCTTTTAAATCTTCGGGAATATCGAAAGTAATGACCACTGTATCTTTCGTCTCCTTATATATATCTGCAACTTTTATGTTGTAAAAATCTGCCATATTGTATTCACTAATTTTAACTAACACCTGTTAGTTTAAGCACAAATTTACAAAATTATTTAATACCTAATTGTTAATGTTTACGAGTTAATACCTTTAATTAAAATATGACTTAGACTTTTAGATAGGCTATTTTTATCTAATGCTTCTTTTTTAGGAATCCAAAGGTATAACGAGCGCAAAGTAGACAAGAGGGAGAAGAGTATAATTTCTGGGTTTTCATCTACAATCTCTTTATGCTTTATGCCCGCTTTAATAATGTTTCTAAAATCTTCTTCGTAGCCATTTCTCAAGGTTAAATAATACTCTAGTTGGTCTTCAAGATGCATCCAATCGTTATTTAAAGATGCCATACCATAGGTGTTTTCGCTGGCTATTTTAATATGTAACTCGACAATATCGGTTAATTTCTGGGCGGTAGCGGTATCGGCATTTTTAATGCTATTCATTTCATTGGTAAATTCTTCGGCTATAGAAATGATAATGGTATTAAGAAGCTCTTGCTTGGAATTGATATGATTATATAAGCTAGCCGCTTTAATCCCCAATGCTGTTGCTAAATCGCGCATTGTTACCGCACTATATCCTTTTTTCTTAAATAGTTTTGCTGCAGCTTTTACAATTTCGTCTTTTCGGTTTTGTGGCTTCATTTTAAAAGGTATGACTCTGTTTTGTTAAGATTATAATCAAACGTTAATCTTAATCTATGCGTAAGATTAATTTATAACTTTGTGTACTTACTTTAATGATAGAATTGACAACCGTTATGGACAGCAATATAAAAACAAATCCCTTAATTGATAAACTTCCGCCACATTTAAAGCAATTTATTAAACCACAAAATTACGCTGATTATTCGCCAATAAACCAAGCGGTTTGGCGCTATGTAATGCGTAAAAACGTGTCGTATTTAAGTAAAATTGCTCACGAATCTTATCTTAAAGGTTTGGAAATGACGGGGATTTCTATTGACGACGTGCCAAGTATGTATGGTATGAATAGGATTTTAAAGAATATTGGTTGGGCTGCTGTAGCTGTCGATGGATTTATTCCTCCAAATGCGTTTATGGAATTCCAGGCGTTTAAAATTTTAGTAATAGCCTCGGATATTCGCCAATTAGAAAACATAGAGTACACACCAGCTCCAGATATTATTCACGAAGCGGCAGGCCACGCACCTATTATTGCGAACCCAGATTATGCAGAATATTTAAGACGTTTTGGTGAAATTGGATCGAAAGCAATCTTGTCGTCTCACGACAATGATATGTACGAAGCAGTGAGAAAACTCTCTATTTTAAAGGAAGCTGCCACGTCTAGCGCAGAAGAGATTAAAGAAGCCGAAGATTTAGTAAATACACTTCAGGATAAAAAGGTGCCCCTTTCTGAAATGGCTCAAATTAGAAATTTACATTGGTGGACTGTAGAATACGGATTGATTGGCTCCTTAGAAAATCCGAAAATTTACGGTGCAGGATTGCTATCTTCTATTGGAGAAAGCACATGGTGTATGACCGATAATGTGAAGAAAAAACGCTATAGTATTGCTGCTGCCGAGCAAGAGTTCGATATTACAAAACCACAACCACAGCTATACGTTACTCCAGACTTCGCGTATTTAATGCAAGTTTTAGAAGAATTCTCGAATACAATGGCCCTAAGAAAAGGAGGCTTTAGAGGGTTGCAGAAACTTATAGACTCTAAGAAAATTGGCGCGATTGAATTGAATACAGGCTTACAAATTTCGGGTATATTTACCGAAATGATTACCGATGAGGACAACAACGTCGTCTTTTTTAAAACCGAAGGCCCTACAGCTTTAGCCAACCGCGAAAAAGAGTTAATTGGTTTGGGCATCGAAGGAAACCCTGATGGTTTTAGTTCTCCTATAGGCAAATTAAAAGATATTAGTTTAGCGATTGAAGATATGGGGCCACGAGATTTAAAAGCGTATAACTTTTACGATGGAAAACGTATTGCTTTTGAATATGAAAGTGGGATTTTAGTTGAAGGGCTTAATATTACAGGAATTAGAAATATCTACGGAAAACTGATTCTTATTGAATTTGAAGATTGCACGGTAACCTATAAAGAGCGCGTCTTATTTTCGCCCGAAGATGGTATTTTCCGCCTTGCGGTAGGCTCGCGTATTGTCTCTGCGTTTGCAGGATCTGCAGATTATAGGTCTTACGATAATCTTTACCACGTATCGCTTACCGAAACTAGGAAAATTGAGAAAAGTGCTGCCGTTTTAGAATTAGAAAGCTTATATTCTACAATCAAAACGTTAAGAGCTGAAAACTCATTTAGCTTAGATACTATTAAAACAGTATTTAACACACTTAAAGACAACCATCCATTAGATTGGCTATTACCTATTGAATTGTACGAACTTCTCCATAAAACTGAAGCCGCAGAATTAAAAGAAAATATTATAGGGCACTTAGAAATGATTAAATTAGCTAAGCCTAAGGCCACTCATTTAATTGAAGATGGGGTAGCATTAATTAAAAAATAATAAAACACTATGGGACTTTTAGATTTTATTTTTGGAGCAAAAAAAAGAGAAGTACACGCTTTTCTGGATAACAACGCGGTAATATTAGATGTCCGCTCACAGCGCGAGTGGGATAATGGGCACATCGCAAATTCGGTGCATATTCCTTTAGACGAGTTAAATACGCGCGTCCAAGAAGTAAAAGCTCTAAACAAACCTATAATTACGTGTTGTGCTAGTGGTGTGCGCTCGTCGAAAGCTGCAAAGTTTTTAAACTTAAATAATATTAGCGCTACAAATGGTGGTGGTTGGCTCGGTTTAAAAAGTAAATTATAATTTTAAATCCTTTAACGTTTCTTGTAATTTTTCGGGCGTTTCAATAATTGTTTCGTTGTATTGCAACGTCCAGCCCAAAGAATGCGTTAAAATATAAAACTTAGAGAGTTCGCTAATGAGTCTGTTTTTAGCATTCGCTTTTAAATCAGAATTTTCAATCTTTTTCATCAAAGCTCTATTTACTTTATCTTTAATGGCGTTATAATCTTTTGCTGCAAACGGGCTTAAAAAATCGGCTTGAATATCATAATATTCAAAATCGGGATAGATTTTAATTTCTTCTTCGGGAATATTTAAAATGTACAGCGTTTTATTTTCTTCATCTATTTTATATTCAATTTTGCTTAAATCGTACGCAACCGTAACTTCTGCATTTACAACAACGAGTGCTTTCTTTTCAACATTAATAAAGTTCCCAAATAATGCTTCAGATTTGTTGTAATTAAAAACCTGACTAAAATACCCTTCGGTAACCACCAATTTGCCCACATTTTTAAGTTGCTCTTGTATAAGTGCAGAATGTTCTTTTAAAATAATTTTATCTTCATTCTGGTCGCCACAATATTTAAAGGTGAGCACGACTACTAGCGTTATAACAACGCCAAAAATTAAATTTCGCATAAAACCAATATAAGAAAACTTCTAGCTTCCATTATAAATTAGACCTAAAAAAACATCAGCAACACGAAGCAATTAAAAACTTGCAAGTTACTGATGTCCTAAATATAAATATGATTAATAGCAGTATAAACATACAAAATTATGATTTCCGCTCACGAAAAAATCGATAAGCAGCAGTAAAAGTTGTTGAAAGGCTATAATTAAGAAAAACTAAAAAGACATAAAAAAAACATCAATACAAAAGTAATTAAAACTCTAAGTGTTGATGTTCCTAATTGATTAATAGCCTTTTAAAGGTACACTTTATATTAGCACAATCCATAATTATTCGACAAACGGTTAATTAAATTGATAAACATCGAAGTCTCATAAAACGCATTAGAAATTAATGTTTAAGGACTGTAAATGAGCTATTTTACGCTGTAAATCTTCAAAAAATTTTAAATGAGCTTGAGAGGACGGGTTAAAAGGTTTGTGAATGAGTCCTTTTTGAACCGCGTCAATCTCTTTCATAATAGGTGTCGCTTTTGGTACAATCCAAGCGGATTGAAATTGCTCCCAAATATAATGCACAGCCGTCATATTAGGATGCAAAAGGTCTTCATTATAAAAGCGGTAATCGCGAAGTTCGTCCATCATAATTTCGAAAGACGGGAAATAAGAGACTCTTTTATCGCTGTTAGACTCCGTTTTTAGAAGGTGATGAATAGCAGCAATTAAGTGCGATTTGCTTAATGTATTTTCAATAAAACCATCCTTTATATGGCGCACGGGAGATACGGTAAAAACAAACTGAACTTTAGGATTAATCGCCTTCACCTTACTAATAATAGTTTCTAAACTCTTAGTGATTTCGGCGATGGTTAATAAGCACTTCTCAAACTCCTTTTGTGGCACTTTATGACAATTAGCGACAATTAAACTGCTTTCTTTTAACGCATATACCCAAGCCGTTCCTAGCGTGATTATAATATGAGAGGCTTTTTTAAGCTGATAATTGGTTAACTCCAATTTAGCATTTAAAGTGGCTAATACCCCTTCTTCCGAAGTGCAACTTAATTTTGAATGCGCATCGTAGCATTGCCAACGTTCATTGTAATAAAAAACATCGTCTTTTGTATATACTTTTTGCTGAAGTGCGTTAACTATGAGATTTTCAATCGCTTTGGGATGAAATAAAATCCCGAAGGGATTGGACGTATTTTGAAATTTAAAATAACTAAATTTCTCTGAAATATTTTCGGCAAAACAAGACCCAAATAGCACAACGTTAGACTCGTAATCGATAGGATTATCGGCTTTTTGTATTGGTATTTGGGTTTGAAGTTTCACTTTTTAATTTTATGATAACTATTGAATATAGTTTTTAGCTTGGTAAAGCGCTTGCTCAATTCCTGCAGGGTTTTTACCTCCAGCAGTTGCAAAGAACGGCTGGCCACCACCACCACCTTGAATAAGCTTTCCTAATTCGCGAACCACTTGCCCCGCGTTAAGGTTGCGTTCTTTAACCAATTCTTTAGAAATATAACAGGTTAACATCGCTTTATCCGCTTCGGCAGTTGCGAATAATAAGAATAAATTTTTATGTTTACTTCCTAATTCAAAAGCAACATCTTTAATTCCCGAGGCATCTAAATCTATTTTTTTTGCCAAGAACTGAATCCCGTTAATTTCTGTAAGTTCATTCGCTAATTCACCTTTTAAATTCTTCGCTTTATCTTTTAGTAAGCTTTCAATTTGTTTTTTTAACGCCGTGTTTTCATCTTTCAAAGATTCTAAAGCTTTTACAGGCTTTTTGGCGTTGTTAAGCAAATCTTTCATTTCAAAAAACGCACGATTATTTTCAGAATAAAAGTCTTTCACCGCATCGTTGGTAATGGCTTCTATACGTCTTATTCCAGATGCGACGGCACCTTCTGATACTATTTTAAAATGCCAAATATCGGCAGTGTTTTTTACGTGTGTCCCACCACAAAGCTCCATAGATTGTCCGAAACGAATAGTACGCACTGTATCGCCATATTTTTCACCAAACAAAGCTACTGCTCCTTGTTCCAATGCTTTTTCCATTGGTACCGATCGGTGTTCTTCTAAATCCAATTTACCTTCAATTCTTGCATTCACAAAATCTTCAACATCGCGTAATTGCTCTGGTGTTACTTTTGAAAAATGAGAAAAGTCGAAGCGTAAATATTTTGAGTGTACTGCACTCCC
The DNA here is from genome assembly GCF_008086185.1 of Bizionia gelidisalsuginis. Taxonomy (NCBI): domain Bacteria; kingdom Pseudomonadati; phylum Bacteroidota; class Flavobacteriia; order Flavobacteriales; family Flavobacteriaceae; genus Bizionia; species Bizionia gelidisalsuginis. The sequence continues at coordinate 5,892 of NZ_VSKN01000022.1, read as the reverse complement.
CTTTTGCTCTACGTGCAGGCCTAAAACTTCTCTTAAACCTTGATGTAGTAAGTGTGTTGCTGTGTGATTACATTCGGTGCGAGAGCGTTGTTTTGTATCTACTGCCGCCGTAAACGCTGCGTTTAAATTAGAAGGCAAATTTTTAGAAAAATGAATGATTACGTTATTTTCCTTTTTAGTATCAAGAATATAAACAACATCACCTTTGGCGTCTTCTAAATATCCTTTATCACCGACTTGGCCACCACCTTCAGCATAAAAAGGGGTTAAATTAAACACTAACTGATACATCTCTCCCTCTTTTTTAGAGGTTACTTTTCTGTATCGTGTAAGTTTAACTTGGGCTTCTAAGTGGTCGTATCCTACAAATTCTTCAACGGCATCTTCTATTAAAATGATCCAATCTTCGGTAGACATTTCACTGGCAGCACGCGACCGTTGTTTTTGTTTTTGTAATTCTTCGTTAAATCCTTTTTCGTCTAATTCCAATCCTTTTTCAGATAAAATTAGAGCGGTTAAATCTATCGGAAAACCATAAGTATCGTATAATTGGAACGCTTTATCTCCAGAAACTTCCTTTCCTTTTGTGGTCTCAATAATTCTATCTAGCAACACTAAGCCTTGATCTAACGTTCTTAAAAAAGACGTTTCCTCTTCCTTTATTACATTTTCTATTAACTGTCTTTGGCTTTTAATTTCGGGGAACGCGTCGCCCATTTTTTTACTTAAAACGCTTACTAATCTGTAGATAAACGGTTCTTTTTTATCTAAAAAGGTAAACCCGTAACGTATAGCACGACGTAAAATTCTACGAATGACATAACCAGCCCCCGTATTACTAGGTAACTGCCCGTCGGCAATAGAAAACGCCACAGCACGAACGTGATCAGAAATTACACGAATTGCAATATCGATTTCCGCGTCTTTACCATACTCTGTATCAGTAATAGTTTCAATCTCACGAATAATAGGCGTAAAAACATCGGTATCGTAATTAGATTTCACGTCTTGTAACACCATACACAAACGCTCGAATCCCATTCCTGTATCGATATGTTTATTTGGTAACACCTCTAGAGAACCATTGGCTTTACGGTTGTATTGCATAAATACCAAATTCCAGATTTCTACCACTTGTGGATGATCTTGATTTACAAGGTCTTTACCTGAAACTAATACTTTTTCTTCTGGGGTACGAATATCGACGTGAATTTCGCTACACGGGCCGCAAGGGCCTTGATCGCCCATTTCCCAGAAGTTATCCTTTTTATCCCCCATTAAAATACGGTCTTCAGGAATAATTTCTTTCCATAAATCGTACGCCTCTTGGTCCATTTCTAGAGCATCGCCATCGTTGCTACCTTCAAAAACGGTAACATATAGTATGTCTGGATCTATTTTGTAAACGTCTATTAAAAGCTCCCAAGCCCACGCAATCGCTTCTTTTTTAAAATAATCACCAAAACTCCAATTCCCCAGCATTTCAAATAACGTATGGTGGTAGGTATCGTAACCTACTTCCTCTAAATCGTTATGCTTACCCGAAACACGTAAACATTTTTGCGAATCGGTTAAGCGGGTGTTTTTTGGTTTTGCATTTCCTAAAAAATATTCTTTAAAAGGCGCCATTCCCGAATTAACAAACATTAAGGTAGGGTCATCTTTTAAAACCATTGGTGCAGATGGCACAATACTGTGTTTTTTATCTTCGAAAAAACGTAAATAGGTAGAGCGAACGTCTTGAGATTTCATAATGTATTTAGTATTCTTACTTCTGTTAAATTACTATTAACAGTAAATTGTTTTTAATTTTTATCCCTTAAATTTATCTCTTAAATTTCAAGGGAGCTAACCTACAATTATACTAATATCAAAAATATTACGATAATATTTTTGTAGGTTTGTTCGTTAACTAATCAATTAAACTCTTTTTTTTAATTGATTAGCATTGCAAAAATAGCATAAATTAGATAATGAGTAAGGTAAAATATTATTATGATTCAGATACATTATCGTATCGCAAAATAGAACGTAAAAAAAGACGTACAATTAAGTATGCCTTGTTTTTTTTATTTGCCGCTGCACTGTTCGGTTTTGTGGTTGTTTTTATAGGAAGTCAGTACTTAGAATCACCCAAAGAAAAAGCCTTAAAACGCGAATTAAGTAATATGCAGATTCAGTTTAATTTACTGAATAAAAAAATGGACGACGCAGAAACTGTTCTCGCTAACGTAGAAGATAGAGATAATAATATTTACAGATTATATTTTGAAGCTAACCCCATCCCTGAAGAGCAGCGAAGAGCCGGTTTTGGAGGTGTAAATCGATATTCGAAATTACAAGGTTACGATAATTCTAAAATAATTACAGAAACAAGTAAACGTTTAGATGTCTTACAAAAACAGATTGTAGTGCAGTCCAAGTCTTTAGACGAAATTGTACTTTTAGCCGAAGAAAAAGAAAAATTCCTGGCTACTATTCCTGCTATTCAACCGGTAAAAAACGAAGATTTAGCACGCGTAGCTTCAGGTTATGGTTATAGAACTGATCCTTTTACAAAAGCAAGAAAATTTCATTATGGTATGGATTTCACCGCCTCTCGAGGGACTCCTATTTATGCGTCTGGAGATGGTGTCGTGATTAGAGCCGATAATAACTCAACAGGTTACGGTAATCATATTAGAATAGATCACGGTTATGGATACGTCTCTTTGTATGCGCATATGTATAAGTACAATGTAAGAAAGAACCAGAAAGTACAACGCGGCGATATTATTGGATTTGTAGGCAGCACTGGTCGCTCTGAAGGCCCACACTTACACTATGAAATTTTTAAGGATGATGAACGCATCAACCCTATTCATTTTTATTATGGCAGTTTAACAGCCGAAGAGTTTGATAAACTTCTCGAGCACGCTTCATTAGAAAATCAATCTTTAGATTAATGCATATAGAACTCTCAGAAAAACGCTATTACGCCATTGGCGAAGTAGCCAAAGCATTTAAGGTGAACACCTCATTAATTCGGTTTTGGGAGAAAGAATTTGATGTGTTAAAACCAAAGAAAAATGCCAAAGGAAATCGTAAGTTTACACCCGAAGATATAGAGCATTTAAAATTTATTTATCATCTTGTAAAAGAAAGAGGTTTTACGCTTGAAGGTGCCAAAACACACATAAAAGATGAACGCAGACAAACACTTTCGACTTATGAAATAATTAGTAAATTAGAAGGTGTAAAAAACGAACTTATTAAACTAAAAAACCAACTTTAAAACTAACTATTATGAAAAAATGGCTTATCCCTGTAATTATTTTAGGAGTACTTGTTGTAGTATTCTATTCTTGGGGAAAAAACTTTAATAACACAGCTATCGATTTAAAAGAATCGGCTACCAAATCTTGGGGTAATGTAGAGAGTAGTTACCAACGTAGAAACGACCTTATAGGGAGTTTAATAAAAACAGTGCAAGGTGCTGCAGATTTCGAGAAAAGCACTTTAGAAGCTGTTATTAATGCACGTTCTAAAGCAACCTCTGTAACAATCGACCCTTCGAATATTACACCAGAACAATTGCAAAAATTTAACCAAGCGCAAAGCGGAGTAAGTAGTGCATTATCGCGCTTATTAGTCACTGTAGAGCGTTATCCCGATATTAAAGCGAACCAAAACTTTTTAGAATTACAGTCGCAATTAGAAGGAACCGAAAATAGAATTAATGTAGCGAGAGATCGTTTTAACGAAGCAATCGAACCGTATAACAAGCATGTTAAACGTTTCCCTAATTCTATTTTAGCGGGAATTTTTAACTTCGAACCAATGGATTACTACAAAGCTGAAGCAGGAAGTGAGAAGGCTCCGGACGTAGATTTTGATTTTAAATAAAATATGCCAAATACAACTGAAGCTTTTTTAACACCAAGTGAAGAAAAAGAAATTGTAGCCGCTATTCGGGTTGCAGAAAAACAAACCTCTGGAGAAATTAGAGTACATATAGAGAAGACCTCTAAAGGCGCCATTGAAGATCGCGCTTTAGAAGTGTTTTCCGAACTAAAAATGCACAATACAGCACAACGTAACGGCGTGCTAATTTATGTTGCTGTAGACGATAGAAACTTTGCGATTTACGGTGACCAAGGTATTAATGCAGTCGTTACAGAAACGTTTTGGGACGATACCATATACAGTATACAAACACATTTTAAGAATGGTAAGTTTAAACAAGGTTTAATCGACGGTATTTTAAAAGCAGGAGAGCAGTTACAAGGGTATTTCCCTTGGGATGATACCGATAAAAACGAACTCTCAGATTCTATTTCTAAAGGTTAAAAAACACTATGTTCGATTCTCTATCCCGTAGATTTCATTTAAAATCATTGAAAAAAAGCGCACTATTCTTAGTCTTTGCTTTATGTTCAATCTCACTCACTTTTGGACAGTTCGACATTCCAGAAAAGCCCCCTTTAAAAGACGGCGGACAAACGAGTGTTTACGACTATTCCGATTTACTATCACCAAATGAGAAAAGCACTTTAGAAACTAAACTTATTAAATATTCTGATAGCACATCAACACAAATCGTGGTTGCTATAATTGCCTCTACTGAAGGCGAATATATTAATTATCTCGGCGCTAATTGGGCTCAAGAATGGGGTATTGGAGATGCTAAAAAAGATAATGGAATTTTTATTTTACTAGCACGAGACGACCGTAAAATAGGAATAAGTACAGGAAAAGGGACAGAGCATTTAATGACCGATGCAATGTCCAGACGTATTATAGAAATAGATATTATACCCTTCTTTAAACGCAACGATTATTACGGCGGATTAAACCGCGGTGCCGATGCTATTTTTGAGGTTATGCAAGGCGAGTATACTGGAACGCGAGAAACCGCCTCAAAAGAGGGATTCCCTGTTGGTTTAATGTTTTTCTTATTCATTGTATTTATTGTCATCATAGCTTCTATTTCTAAAAATAAAAGAGGCGGTGGCGGTGGAAACCATTCTAACAGACCTAGTATTCTCGATGCTATTATTTTAAGCAGCGCTGGACGCGGCGGCTTTGGCGGTGGTGGCTTCGGTGGTAGCTCCGGCGGAGGCCTTGGTGGCGGAGGCGGCTTTGGTGGCGGTTTTGGTGGTGGTGGTTTTGGTGGTGGTGGAGCTTCGGGCGGCTGGTAAAACTTATTGCCTTTTAGAAATAATTTCACTATTTCAACTTCTTTAGCGTAATAAAAGCTCTATAAAATTTAGCCTTTTAGCAACGAAGCCAATTACAAATTATAGGAAATGCTCTTTATCTCTTATGAGATAACATTAAAACACTGTCCAAATTGCGGACAAACTTACCATACTAAAAGACTTTCGAGTGTTTCAATTTTAGAGGCCTTAATTAATAATATATTTTCATTAGAGCAATCTTTTCTTAAAACATTAAAGTAGAGTTACTAAATCCTAGCATCTTACCATTCAGATTACTGGAATGGATTTAGAGGCTAATACTATAGTCCTATTAAATTCTTAACTGTCGCTGCATTATTCTTTTTGTTACCTTTTTTGTTGGTGGACGATTTTCTAAGAATTACAGTAACCAATACGATTTCTGTACATTTTACTTTTCTGTTTCTAAACATAATATTCTTCTCTTTAATCGCTTTTATTGTTTATAAAAAACAGAAGAAGAATTATATTAAACTTAAAATCAATTATTTATAACGTTAGTCTCTGGTCTATTCTTTTTGTTCCAATTTCAATATTTCTAGAGTTGCTGAGTTCAACCCATAAGTGCAACACACTTATTATTTAGGACTTCAATAGGGTTATTATAATTAAACTTTCTAATTGGTCTGTAATTTAGCAATTTTTCTACTTCTTTTATTCTCTTGACTGAGAC
>NZ_VSKN01000021.1:0-40991 GCF_008086185.1 Bizionia gelidisalsuginis | reverse complement strand
AGAGTCCATCGTCTACGCTTTATATGGAGCAGTACCGATTTGCCTCTTAAAGGGAAATCTTCAACGGTTATCTCAGGCAAGAAGCCTTTGGATTGCGCTAATTCTGATTGGTACTCCTTGGGCAGCACGTTCTTTTCTTCTAGGTAAAAATGAACATTACCTTCTGATGATTTATGGTCTACAATTTCAAAATAATCCATAACGCCTTCCGGTAACAAATACTGTGCTAATTTTATATCCAAGATCTAATCTGTTTTTGTCAAAGATAAAGTTTCTCCCCAAGTTTTACGTTTGATCCCAAGTAAGGCCCAATGTTTTCAGGAAAAATAAGCCACTGTTTAGCGTGTTTTCTTTGTTTCCAAACTTTAAAATTACTTAAGTGCTCTCTGTATTGTCTACTGAGTTTTTTACCATTCACGTTATAAAAATGGACTATGGTATGGCAGTCTGAGGCTTTAGTATTGACTAATTTCTTTTAAAAAAGCAGCAAACTCGTTGGTCATCCGTGTTCCCTGTGCTACTAAATTCCAATCGCGTTGAACAAGCTCCTTACTGTTCTTATCTAGCCACCTACGCCGTTTTACATGGAGATATACAGTATTACCTCGTAGTGGGAAGTCTTGAATAGTAACTTCTTTATGAAAACCGTGGGCAATAAGGATTTTGGATTTCTCTTCTTTAGGAACCACATTGCGCTCTTCAAAATAAAGATGCATTACATCACCATTTTAGTATTTTTTATTAGATCGAAATGATTAATTAAAAATTCAGGAAGAATAAGTTTGAGTAATTCAAGATAATTGTCCACTTTTTTTTTACAAAAAACGGAGTTTTATTTCAATTCACACACAACTTTTGAGAATGATCCGTCAAGAGCTTCCCATCTGTGTTTGATTCTGATTTCTTGCAATGCATCTAACGCTAGTTTTTGGATATGGAAACGGTCTATAACCAAAGTGGCGTTTGGGAATGATTTTTTTACGATAAGCCCCATATTAGCCGCCATATCCAAAGTTACTTCTTTAACCTTCTTTCTTTGTTTTAGAGGCATCTTGTGGAGTGTTTTTATAACTACATCTGCCTTGGTTCCTTTTACCATAGATATTATCGCTCTTTTATTTCCTTTTGCATCTTTATTGGTTAGAATGGTATATAAATCAACGTTGAAAAAAGCGGTCTCGTTTATAGAAAGGTAGCAGCCGATTTTTTTAAAAACAACAGCCATTGTTATGCGTGTGTCTTTTGACTTCAAGCATTGAAGTCGCTCAAATAATCTTTGTAATGCCTTTACATACTTCTAGGGTTTACACCGTAGAATTTAGATACAATTGCTGTGCCACTAGTATCATTACGTATAGAGTTCTTTTAAAAAATCAGCGAAATCGCTGGTAATTTTAGTTCTTTTGTTACTAATGGCCAATTTCTTGTAACTATTTCACTTGTGTTTTCATCAATCTGTAGAAAAACATTCTTTATAAGTTTTAAAAAGTCTTAAACGACCCCTTAGTGAAAAGCCTTTAGAGTAAAACTTCGCCTCACTTTAGCCGTCAGGAAATATATTGCGGTCAGTAAAATAGAAATGGAACGTTTTTCCTTCTCTTATGTTTTGTCAATTCGAAATAGTTAATAAGTGCTTCCGGAAGTAATAGCTTTGTCCTGAATAATAACGCGTCTGATAACATTAAAAATTTTCCTACAAAGTACAATCGTTTTTATAGTTTCAAAAGTTTTGAGAATTATTCCAAAAAACCCGATATTCTATCAGTACTTTCAATATTAAAACTTTTATACAGCACTTTCTAATAGGATACCCTCTACTTTTATTGAAAAATGTATTTAATATTGATAGCTTATCTCATAAAGAATTTCAGTGAGATAGGAGGTTCATTTATTAATAGAGCATACCATTCCAGTTAAATTAAATCAATTAAAAGAGTGATGTTCAAATCAGCCTATAATTGATGAATTGAATAAATCACTCTTCCTAAATGTAAAAACAACTATGGTTTCATTCCTGTTTTATCTACTGTAATGGAATTTGGAAAACGGGTGGCATAACGAAGAACGTAGTAACCTAAAACACCACTCACCAAGGAAGCAATTAGGATTCCCATTTTTGCTTCTTCCTTAATTAAATTATCGTCAAAAGAAAGATTTACAATAAATAAAGACATCGTAAATCCTATTCCGCATAATAGAGACATTCCAAAAAATAATTTCCAAACTTCCTTCGAACTCGGCATTTCTTTATAAAAGAATTTGAGTAAAATCCATATACCGAATAATATCCCAACAGGTTTTCCTATTAATAGTCCAAAAATTGTTCCCCAAGTTATCGATATATGTAATGCCTCACTTAAAATTTCAGAATCAAATAGAATTCCGGCGTTAACAAAGGCAAATAAAGGCATTATAAAGAAATACACAGGGCCGTGCAATTTACGTTCTAACCGCTTTAAAGGAGACTCCATTTCGCGCTGTGTTTTCTCTAAGAAATAGTGTGCTTGAGACGACGTTCCTTCTAGTGAAACGTCTTTAGCGTTTAAAAATAATTTGAAACCGCGCTTTGCAAAATTTTTAATTTTATCAAGTTCCCATTCTCTATTTAAAGGAATTGTAAACGCTAAAATAACACCTGCTATAGTGGCGTGAATACCAGAAGATAAAACCGCCCACCATAATATGAAACCTACAAATAAGTAGGGCGTTAGGCCGTTTACCTTTCTGTAATTAAAGATTAAAAGAACAACGGTACACCCTAAGGCAATACCTAAGGAGGGCCAGTAAATCTGATCGGTATAAAAGAAAGCAATAACTAAAACGGCAATTAAATCATCGACCACAGCAATGGTGGTGATAAAAACTTTTGCCCAAGATGGGATTCTAGGTCCTAAAATTGCTAAAATACCAATTACAAAAGCAATGTCTGTTGCCATAGGAATTGCCCACCCATCAATATATTTTGTACCACTATTAAAAGCAAAGAAAATTAATGCTGGAAATACGGCACCACTTATCGCAGCTACTACTGGAAACACCGCCGATTTAAACGAGCGCAAACGTCCAAATTTTAATTCACTTTTGATCTCTAATCCTACTAGCAGAAAAAACAAGGCCATTAAACCATCGTTAACCCAATGATGTAAAGACTTTGAAATGAATAAATTGTCGAAACCTAAACTGAATTTTAGGTGCATCATCATTTGATAAAAAGAACTTAAAGGGGTATTGGCTACTATTAACGCAAGCACTGTGGCGCATATTAATAGAATTCCGGTTGCAGAGTCTTTTTTAAAAAAAGAGCTCAGAATTTGAGACAACTTATTCATTCGTTAACGGATACGTTTTACTTTATTTATAATAATTGTTATGACAGTTATTGAGCACAGATGTGTCTCTCAAAGAGAAAACAAAACACCAAAATTCAAGTAGAATTTTAATGATTTAATTATGTTTTTCAATGTGTTTTTTCGAAAAGCATCTCAATACTTACAAGATACTAAAAGGAGAATTAATTTAAGAATGTGGACGTACCAAGTTAGCTATTTTATCATTTTATTAACTAAATATGGAGTCTTTTGAGAGTATGGGTACTCTTTAATAAAAAAAAAGCCTCGTGTAAAAAATGCAACACGAGGCTTTACTATTATATAAAGTGTGTTTTAACCGTTCATTGAGATTAAAAACTCTTCGTTGTTTCTAGTTTGTTTAAAACGTTGGTTTATAAATTCCATAGCTTCAACCGGGTTCATATCTGCAAGATATTTACGCATAACCCACATACGTTGTACTGTGCTTTCGTCTAATAAAATGTCATCGCGACGTGTGCTTGATGATGTTAAATCGATAGCAGGGAAGATTCTACGGTTAGAAATTTTACGATCTAATTGTAGCTCCATATTACCAGTACCTTTAAATTCTTCAAAGATTACTTCATCCATTTTAGAGCCTGTTTCGGTAAGCGCTGTTGCTATTATAGTTAACGAGCCTCCATTTTCTATATTTCTAGCGGCACCGAAAAAACGTTTTGGTTTATGTAATGCATTAGAATCAACACCACCACTTAATATTTTTCCAGAAGGGGGTTGTACTGCATTATAAGCTCTTGCTAAACGTGTAATAGAATCTAAGAGAATCACCACATCGTGACCACATTCTACCAATCGTTTTGCTTTTTCTAAAACAATATTAGCAATTTTTACGTGCTCGTGTGCTTCTTTATCAAAAGTTGAAGCAATTACTTCACCACGCACATTACGTTGCATATCGGTTACCTCTTCAGGGCGTTCATCAATTAATAAAATCATTTGATAAACTTCAGGATGGTTTGCTGCAATAGCATTCGCTACATCCTTAAGAAGCATTGTTTTACCCGTTTTTGGTTGCGATACAATCATACCACGCTGCCCTTTTCCTATAGGAGAGAACAAGTCCATAATACGCGTAGAAATAGTACTTTGCTTTTCGGCAAGATTGAATTTTTCTTCCGGAAATAATGGTGTTAAATGTTCGAAAGACACGCGGTCTCTAACCACATCTGGGCTTTGACCATTAATTCTATTGACTTTAATTAACGGGAAATACTTTTCACCTTCTTTTGGAGGTCTAACATTTCCTAAAACAGTATCTCCTGTTTTTAATCCGAATAAACGAATTTGTGATTGTGATACATAAATATCGTCGGGCGATGATAGATAATTATAATCTGACGATCTTAAAAAACCGTAACCATCTTGCATAATATCTAAAACACCTTCGCTTTCAATTATAGCATCGAACTCATAATCGGGTTCTCTATAACGGTTTCTGGTATCTTTATTACCGTTGTCACCAGGACTGTTTTTGCTTTTACTTTTATTTTGAGAGTTGTCTCTCTTAACAGGACGATTTTGCGATTTATTATCGTTTTTATTATCCTCTTTTTTGTTTTGATGATTGTGAACTGGCTTTTTAGGGGCCGGTTTACGAGACTCTTTAGGAGCCGATTTCGTTTCAAGTTTTGAAATTTCTTTCGGTGCTTCTGTTGTACTGCTCTCTTTTTTAGAGTCTTCTTTAAAAGCTAAAGTGCTTTCATCCTCTTTATCATTTGTCGTATCAGTCGCACTCTCTATAGTAGATTCTTTAACGTTTGTTTTTTTCTTTATAGGCGCTTTACGTTGTACGCGAGCTCTTTTAGGAGTTTCTTTATCGGTCTCTATATTTTCGTCTATTTTAACTTCTTTCACAGCATTTGGGTTCGCTGCTTGTAGATCTAATATTTGATATACTAAATCTAATTTTTTTAGTGTGCGGAATTTTGGTACACTTAGTTTTTTAGCTATATCCTGTAGTTCAGGAAGCTTCATTTCTTTTAATTGTGAGATTTCAAACATTGAGTTGTTGAATTGAATATTTTTTAAATATTTAAGTTGAAATATTTCCCAGAGAAAATATACTATTTATTGAAGAATTAATATCTTGCTAACGTGATTGTTGCAAATTATTACTGCAATTATACAACTTTATTTTATTTTTTTTTATAAAAATTACAAAAGAAACTATATTTTTGTGCCAGATAATTACCATTTAAATAAATGATTCAACGCATACAGACATTATACTTATTATTGGCCGCCTCCGTTTCTGGCGGGTTAATTTTTGCGTTGTATTTATGGATTACTACCGCTGGTATTAAAGTCTTTGCAATAGATAATTTAACCTATTTCGCAATGTTTATGGCCTCTGCAGTATTATCTTTGGTATCTATATTTATGTACAATAATAGGAAGTCTCAATTCGTCGTGGGACGACTAAACATCATATTAAACTTTATTTTACTAGGATTACTTGTATATCAATCTCTAAGCATATCTGGAGGAACTAACGTTTCAGAGAAAGGTATTGGGATTTTCTTGCCTATTGTGTCTATCGTGTTATTAGCATTAGCTAATAAGGCCATCAAGAAGGATGAAGATCTTGTAAAATCTGTAGATCGATTACGATAAACCTAACATCTTAGTAGTATTAGTGCGTGAGCCCAAGGTGAAGATCTTGGGCTTTTTTATGCTGTTTACCTAAATAATTGTAATGGTTATTAATGTTTCGGGAATTCTATAACTTCTAAATTAGCAATTGTATCCCCAGAAATCGTAAAACGTAACATTGTGCGCACATTATGAAACCCGTGTTTACCAATAGCTCCCGGATTCATATGTAATAGATTAAGCTTTTTATCGGGCATTACCTTTAAAATATGAGAATGGCCACAAATAAATAATTTAGGTGGATTTTTCTGGATTTCCTCGCGAATACGCAGGTCATACTTGTTAGGGTAACCGCCAATATGTGTTATCCATACAGCGACACCTTCACACATAAAACGATTGTTTTCTGGAAATTCTAAACGGGCTTTATCATCGTCGATATTACCGTAAACGCCGCGTAGTGGTTTTAGTTTTTTTATTTCATCGGTAACCTCTAAGTTGCCAATGTCACCGGCGTGCCACACCTCGTCAGCTTGTTTTACGTATTTTAAAATAGCAGCGTCTATATAGCTATGGGTATCAGAAAGTAAAAGTATTTTTTTCATAATCGTATTCTAAATATCAACATTACTGCGATATTCTCAAGGTTAAAAAAGTAGCGGTCTTTTAATATAAATTTAGGATTTCTTTAGTAAGAAAAACAAGTATCTTTGTAGTCTTAATTATTTACAAAAATAGCACAATACTTGCGATATTTTATAGAACTCTCATATAATGGTAAAGCTTATCACGGTTGGCAAATTCAACCCAACGCAATCACTGTACAGGAAGTTTTAAATAAAGGCTTGTCGTTACTATTAAGAACTACTATTACAACAATGGGAGCAGGACGTACCGATGCTGGCGTGCACGCTTTACAAATGTTTGCACATTTTGAAATACATATGTCTTTTGAAACTGAAACACTTCAGCATAAATTAAATTCGTATTTACCACAGGATATTGTCATTCATTCTATTTTTAAGGTAAACGCTGAAGCACACACACGTTTTGATGCCTTAAGTCGCGCTTACATTTATCGTATTGCAATTCGCAAAAATGCGTTTATTAACGAGCAAACGTATTTCTTAAAACCCCAATTGGATATCGAGAAACTAAAAAAAGCTTCAAAAATTCTATTGGAGTATAAAGATTTTCAATGTTTTTCTAAAAGTAATACAGATGTAAAAACGTATCATTGCGATATTATGCAAGCGGAATGGCAAATTATTGGCGACGAACTTCAGTTTACTATTAAGGCCAATCGGTTTTTACGAAATATGGTGCGCGCCATAGTGGGCTCCTTAATAAACATAGGGGTTGGGAAATTAGAGGTTAGCGATATGCATAAAATCATCCAATCTAAAAGTAGGAGTGAAGCCGGTTTTTCGGTACCCGCTCGAGCGCTGTATTTAAGCGAAATTATATATCCAGAATCTATTTATTTAAATGAATAAACCTAAAGAAAAAATACTCGATCTCTCCTTATTTAAAAGGTTGTTTCAGTTTATAAAACCATATAGAAAGGTATTTATAGGTGTCCTTTTATCGGTGGTTTTAATTGCCTTATTAAGTGCAGCATCACCGTTTATTTTAAGTTATGCTATAGACGAAAATGTAGCGCAAAAAAAAGAAGAAGGCTTTTTGTTTTTTGTGATTTTAATGATTGCAATGTTACTTTTGGAAACTGTTTTTCAATTTCTATTTATTTTTTATGCCGCATGGTTGGGGCAAAGTGTGGTAAAAGACGTGCGTGTCATGTTATTTAACCACATGCTGAAATTTAAGATGAAGTATTATGATAATTCTTCTGTAGGGACATTAATTACTAGAGCGGTAACCGATATGGAGCGTATTGCCGATATTTTCGGACAAGGGCTCTTTATGATTGCTCGCGATTTACTGGTTATGATTGTGGTTTCTGGCCTAATGATTTTTATGAATTGGCAATTAAGTCTTATCGTTTTTATAACCTTACCAATTGTTTTGTATGCAACAAGACTGTTTCAGAAGTATATGAAAAGAGCTTTTGAAGAAGTGCGTACCGAAGTGTCCAATTTAAATTCTTTTGTTCAAGAGCGTGTTACTGGAATGAAAATACTTCAGTTATTTACGCGAGAAACTACCGAATATAATAAATTTAAAGCCATTAACGAGCGCCATAAGGCAGGCTGGTTGAAAACCATTTGGTATAACTCTATTTTCTTCCCGATTCCAGAATTATTATCGTCTGTAGCTCTTGGTTTAGTGGTGTGGTATGGCGGATTAAACATTGTTCTAGAAGGCACAGCAACGCAGGGTGATTTATTTGCCTTTGTAATGATGATTCCTAAGTTATTTAGACCATTACGACAAATAGCCGATAAATTTAATACCCTACAAATGGGTATGGTCGCTGCAAAGCGCGTGTTTAAGGTAATTGATACAACTTCGCAAATTAATGATGAAGGTACTATTGAAGCAGAAAACTTTAAAGGCGATATCAGTTTTAAAGACGTTACCTTTAGTTATATTGATAATGAATTGGTTTTAAAGGGAATTAACTTTGAGGTGAAAGCAGGAGAAACTGTTGCTATCGTGGGTGCGACGGGTGCAGGGAAATCAACAATTATTAATTTACTAAATCGTTTTTACGAAATTAATAGTGGTGTTATTACCGTTGATACTATTAATATTAAAGACGTCACTTTAGCGTCATTACGCTCGCGAATAGCGGTGGTTTTACAAGATGTGTTTCTGTTTGCTGATACGGTATTAGCGAACATTACCTTAAATAATCCAGAGGTTTCTGAAACGGTAGTACAGCAAGCAGCAAAAGATATTGGTATCCACGATTTTATAATGAGTTTACCTGGTGGTTACCATTATAATGTAAAAGAAAGAGGGGCAATGTTGTCTTCTGGACAGCGCCAGTTAATTTCTTTTTTACGCGCGTATGTTACAAACCCGAGTATTTTAATTTTAGATGAAGCCACGTCGTCTGTAGATTCTTATTCGGAGCAATTAATTCAAAATGCGACAGATAAGATTACAAAAGGTAGAACCTCTATTATAATTGCACACCGTTTGGCAACGATTCAAAAAGCAGATAAAATAATTGTAATGGATTCTGGTAATATTGTTGAACAAGGCTCGCATAGCGAACTGCTTAAAAATGACAATGGATATTATAGAAATCTATACGAAGTTCAGTTTTTAAAGGCGGAAGTGGTAAAGTAATCGTTAATCCAAATCCTCTTTTATAATCGCTATTAAATCTGCGATGTTATCAAAGGGTAAGAAATCACCATTTTTAAAACACGAAATTTGCCCCGTTTCTTCACTTACAGCAATCGCAATCGCATCGGTACGTTCGGTAATTCCTACAGCTGCACGGTGACGTAAACCAAAACGTTGTGGTATTGTTTTTTCATTATTCACTGGTAAAATAACACGTGTCGCCTTGACAATATTATTTTCTATAATAATGGCACCATCATGAAGCGGACTATTTTTAAAGAAGATACTTTCTATAATAGGTTGGGTAACGGTTATATTCATTTCGTCTCCCGTATTTATTAAAAAATTTAAATTATTATTACGCTCCAAAACAATTAAGGCTCCCGTTCTTGTCGACGCCATTTTAGTACACGCCGCTATAATAGTTTCGATATCAGTATTCGAGATGCCTTCGGTTTTAAAGAATTTTAACTGACTTAAAAATTTGCGTTTTGCTCCAAAATTTGTGGAGCCAATCATCAATAAAAATTTTCTAATTTCCTGCTGAAAAACCACTATAAGCGCAAACATACCTACACTAATAAAACCACCAAGAATATTACTTAATAGTTGCATTTGAAGCGCTTGTGTTATTTTCCAGATAATGTAAATAATAACAATACCAATAAAAATATTTATGGCCACGGTACCGCGAACCAATTTGTAAACATAATATAGCAGGAGCGCAACCAGCACAACATCTATAATATCTACTAAACTAAAATTTAAAATGGTATCGAAAATTTCCAAGCGGTTGTTGTTTTAAGTGGGGTTTAAATTTAATTAAAGATAAATTCATTTTTGCTAATAGCTAAATTATCACTCTTTAAATTTGAAAGTTTAGATTTTATAGTGATGTAATCTTGAAATGTCACCTTGGAATTGAAGTTTAAAGTGAAGTGTTTCAATGTCGAAGAACTCGATGCTAATTGTTGTATACTATCTAATAAATCGTCGCTTTTAAGATTGATAATTTTATGATTTACCGAATGAATAGCAATGCTATCCACTTTAAAAATAGTAACGGCATAACGACCTTCTGTTGTGTCGGGCGTGTTATTTCTAGAGTATACGACATCGGTAAAATCTATAAATCCTAAATTTTTAATAGAGGTATCGTTACAAGTAAAAAAGTTTTTTGCGCTTTCATTTTTATGCATTCCTGCGCCGCGTTTTTTTTCTTGCAATGTAATTATAGAAGGTAAAGCTTGTTTCAGCGTTAAACGGCGGTCAATATTTACCAACCAATTGGTTGATATTATAAGACTTTTTCGGTTTAATTCTACACTGTCTTTTTGCGTTTCATTATAAAAAATATAGGCCGGAGAAACATCGGTGATCTCTGTAATCGCCGCCCCGTTAATTTCTGGAAGTAATACCGATTTGTCTTCGGAGCAAGCGCTGAAAAATAGAAGCGCAAGGCAAACTAATAACTGTTTCATTTAGGTGTGTAATTGATGGTGTAACGTAATGGCTTCAACAGCTTCTTTAACATCGTGTGCACGTAAAATATGAGCGCCTCTTTCCAGAGCAATCATATGTAAGGCCGTTGTGCCATTCAAAGCGTATTTGGGTGTTGTATTAAGCGTTTTGTAAATCATAGATTTTCTAGAGATACCGGCAAGCAAAGGTAAGTCTGTAATTTTAAAATCGTCTAATTTATTGAGTAATTCGAAATTCTGAGCGGTAGTTTTAGCAAATCCGAAGCCAGGATCTAAAATAATATCGTTAACCCCTAAAGCACGAGCAGCTTGAATACGCTCCGAAAAATAAAGCAGTATGTCTTTTAGTAAATCATCATATTCGGTTTGCTGCTGCATTGTTTGTGGTGTTCCGCGCATATGCATCATAATATAGGGCACGTTATAGTCGGCAATAGTTTTTAGCATATTCACGTCTAAATGGCCAGCCGAAATATCGTTTATTATAGCCGCTCCCGCTGCAATGGCGTGTTTGGCAACTTCAGCTCTAAAGGTATCCACCGATAAAATAATATCCGGAAAGCTTTCAACCAATACTTTAATAACAGGAATAATACGCTCGAGTTCTTCGTTTGTGCTAACAGTGGTCGCATTTGGTTTGGAGCTGTAGGCACCGATATCTATAAAAGTGGCACCTTCAGAAAGCATTTTTTCTACCTGTTTAAGGCAATGTGAGTCGCTGTTATAAGCGCCGCCATCAAAAAAAGAATCGGGCGTAACGTTAAGAATGCCCATTACTTTCGGCGACGAAATATCTACCAATTTCCCATTACAATTTAAAGTCATTTGTGCTATTATATATGGTGTTTATAAGGCTTAAGAAAAGTTTAAACCATAAACGTTGAACATTTGAAAAAATTAAGCGAAATTTACACAAAATTCAATTAGTTTATGCAAAATACGTCAAAACAATACGATGCTGTAATAAATACCTGTCGCGCCTTGTTTACAAACAAAATGACTGATTATGGTAGCGCTTGGAGAATTTTAAGATTACCGTCGCTTACCGATCAAATTTTTATAAAAGCACAACGCATTCGAGGACTTCAGCAAAACGGCGTAAGAAAGGTAGATGAAGGTGAACAAAGTGAGTTTATAGGTATAATAAACTACTCCGTAATGGCGTTAATTCAATTGGAGAAAGGCGTGGTGGAGCAACCCGATTTAACAACCGAAGAAGCGACCATTTTATACGACGAAAAAGTAGCGCTAACCAAAACGCTAATGCAAAATAAAAATCACGATTACGGTGAAGCGTGGCGCGATATGCGAGTAAGCTCGTTAACCGATTTGATTTTGCAGAAATTATTACGCGTAAAGCAAATTGAAGACAATTCAGGAAAAACAATAGTAAGCGAAGGTATAGATGCTAATTATCAAGATATAATTAACTATGCTATTTTTGCATTAATACATTTAAAAGAAGAATAAAATTATGAGAATATTAGTAGGTTTTTGCCGCATTTTTGTCGGTATATTTTTTATCATTTCAGGATTCATCAAATTAAATGACCCTATAGGGTTTGCTTTTAAATTAGAAGAGTATTTTGGGGCAACGGTATTAGATTTACCGTTTTTTATGCCCTATGCTTTGGGGATATCTGTTATAGTAGTCGTTTTAGAAGTGCTTTTAGGCCTCTTTTTAATCCTTGGGTATAAACCTAAATTTACAATATGGAGTTTGTTGTTGATGATTGTTTTCTTTACCTTCTTAACCTTCTATTCTGCATATTTCGATAAAGTAAAAGACTGCGGATGTTTTGGCGATGCTATGGCCATGACACCTTGGGAGAGTTTTACTAAGGATGCTGTTCTATTGGTTTTAATACTTATTGTTTTTGCTGGCCAAAAATATATAAAACCGTTCTTTAATAATTTTGCAACAACACTTATTGCGTTGGTTGGTTTTATAGCGTCTTTAGGCTTTGCTTACCAAGTGTTAATGCACTTACCGTCAATCGATTTTAGACCGTATAGATTAGGGGCAAATATTCAACAAAATATGTCTGTTCCAGACGATGCACCACAAGCGATTATAGAATACACGTATGTATTTAATGTAAATGGTAAAGAAGAAAAACATACCGTAACGGAAGGCTATCCAGAGGTAGATGGCGAATTAGTACGCGTAGAGACCAATACAATTAGAGATGCTTACGAACCGCCAATTCACGATTTCTCTATAGAAAAAGATGGTGAAGATTTTACGGCAGAAATTCTAGAATTAGACAATGTGATCTTAATTGTCGCTTATAATTTAAGAAAAGCTGAGGCTGAAGGATTAAAAATTATTAAAACAGCAACCGATAAAGCGATTGCTAATGGTTACGACGTTATTGGTTTAACGGCAACGGGAGCAGAAGAACAAAAGGCTATTAAGGAGCATTACAACTTAAATTTTGATTTTTATTTCTGTGATGAAACGGCGTTAAAGACGATTGTTCGTTCTAATCCGGGCGTTTTAAAATTAAAAAAAGGAACCGTTATTCAGAAAATGCACTTCAATGATCTCGATCAATTAGAGTTACCAGAAGTAAAAAGAGCTCCGGAACCAAAACCAATAGTAGAATCACCATTTATAACTGAAGACGTAGATAATACTTTGTTTTTATTAGACGGAGAAGAAGTAACATTAGCAGAACTTGACGCTATAGATGCTGAAACTATTGAAGCTGTAAATGTGATTAAAGATACTATGCAAATTAAAGAGATAACCACAAAGAATTACACGAGTGTTATTCAAGTAACCCTTAAAGATTAACTCGTATAATTGGTATCTTATTTTTTAAATAAAACATTTTATGCACTCCTTACTTTATTTGGAGTAGTGACCGTGATTTTTTTTCTGTTTAATGTTCTTCCTGGCGACCCAGCACAGATGATGTTGGGTCAAAATGAAGACAGTGAGCAATTGGCTATCGTTAAGCGAAAATATGGTTTCGATAAACCTATTAGTACGCAGTATTTTTATTACTTAAACGATGTGTCACCCATTTCGTTGCATTCCAACTCACCCGATGACTATACGTATTTGTCGCCAGATAAATATACAGCGGCACAACTGTTTACTCTAGGAGATATAACCACGGTTATAAAATTTCCGTATTTAAGAGAATCGTTTACCAAGCAAGGTAAAAAAGTAAGTCAGGTATTAGCGGAAACCTTACCCAATACGTTTGTATTGGCTATTTCGGCTATTATCATAGCTTTAGTTCTAGGGATTTTTTTAGGTGTTATTTCGGCCTTATATAAAAACACGTTTTTAGATAAAGTTATTCAAATTACGAGTACGATTGGTATGAGTGTACCGTCATTTTTTAGCGCTATTGTGTTTGCTTGGGTTTTTGGTTTCGTTTTACATAAATACACCAATTTAGAGATGACCGGTAGCTTATTAGAGCTTGACGATTATGGCGAGTCTATGCATATAAAATGGAAAAACTTAATTTTGCCAGCCATTGTTTTAGGAATTAGGCCCCTTGCCGTAGTTATACAATTAATGCGAAATTCGCTTCTAGAAGTCTTAAACCAAGATTATATCCGCACCGCGAGAGCCAAGGGATTAAGCGAGTTTCAAATTATTAAATCGCACGCCATTAAAAATGCAATGAACCCTGTGGTTACTGCTATTTCAGGTTGGTTTGCCTCAATGTTAGCTGGGGCTGTTTTTGTAGAATATATCTTTGGATGGAATGGTTTAGGAAAAGAAATAGTAAATGCGTTAAATACCTTAGATTTGCCAGTTATAATGGGCGCGGTATTAATCATCGCTTTACTCTTTATAATAATTAATATTTTTGTAGATATCATATACGCTTGGTTAGATCCCAAAGTAAAACTTCAATAACATAACGATGAGAAAACATATTGTAGCCGGAAACTGGAAAATGAATAACGATTTAGCACAATCAGTAGCTTTAATCTCAGATTTAAAAAGACAAAATCAAACCTCGACTGCAGAGGTTATGATTGCGCCAACATTTACTAACTTATGGCACACCACCGAAAACCTAAAAAGTAGCCCAATAGAGGTTATTGCTCAAAATATGCATTTCGCTAAAAACGGAGCATATACTGGAGAAGTAAGTGCCGAAATGTTAAAAAGTATTGGTGTTAATACCGTTATTCTAGGCCATAGCGAACGTCGTGCTTATTTTAATGAAACCGACGAGATGCTAGCAAAAAAAGTAGATACTGCACTAGAAAGTGAAATGCGTTTTATTTTCTGTTTTGGTGAAGAATTGTCCGACCGACAAGCGAATACCCAAGAAACGGTGGTCGCTAATCAAATAAAAAAAGCTTTATTTCACCTAAAAGCTTCCGCTTTTAAGAATATTGTTTTGGCTTACGAACCCGTTTGGGCTATTGGTACTGGCGAAACTGCGAGTCCAGATCAAGCGCAGGAGATGCACCAATTTATACGTAAAACGTTACGTGATACCTACGGCGACAGCGTGGCAAACGATATGTCTATTTTATATGGCGGTAGCGTAAAGCCGGCCAATGCTAAAGAGATATTTTCTAAGCCAGATGTCGATGGTGGTTTAATTGGAGGCGCCGCTTTAAAAGCCGAAGATTTTTACGCTATTGTTAATGCCTTTTAGAGCGTTAACATAAGGGGGAGGTTTTTACACCTCGCTTACGATAGTAATTTTAAAATTAATAAGGAAAGAGTAATCTTCCTCGCAAATGCAAGGAAAGTATTCACTAATAAAAGGGAAATTAAATGTCTAATACAATTTATATCGGGTATTATTTTACAGTAAAACCTATAGAATCTGCAGTCGAAATATTAATTGCCGAATTAGGCTATGCAGGCTTCGAAAGCTTTGTAGAAACCGAAACAGGGGTAACAGCCTACATTCAAAAAGAGGAGTGGCACGAGGATATTTTAAAAGATATTTTTGTCTTACAATCGGATGAGTTTGAGATTTCGTACACGCACGAAGATATAGAACCAGTAAATTGGAATGTAGAGTGGGAGAAAAATTTTAATCCTATCGTGGTAGACGATTTGTGTTCTGTGCGTGCACCATTTCATGCTAAGCCAGAGACGATATACGATATTATTATCGAGCCTAAGATGAGCTTTGGTACTGGGCACCACGAAACTACACATATGATGCTTCAGCACCTTTTAACGGCCGACGTTAAAGATAAAACGGTGTTGGATATGGGCTGCGGAACAGGAGTGTTAGCCATTTTGGCAGCCTTAAGAGGTGCTAAACAGATTGACGCTATCGATATAGATAACTGGTGTTATGTAAACAGTTTAGAGAATATAGAGCGTAATAATGTGCCACACGTAAACATCTACGAAGGCGATGCAAGCCTTTTAGATAACAAACATTACGATGTTATTATTGCGAATATAAATCGAAATATTTTATTAAACGATATCAAAATTTATGCGAATTGTCTGAATGAAAATGGAACATTATATCTCAGTGGTTTTTACGATATTGATAGTGCTAGTATTGAAAAAGAATGTAATAAAAATGGCCTAGTTTTTGAGTCTAAGTTAGAACGTAATAATTGGGTTGCGTTACAATTTAAAAATTAACACATTAGTACAAATAATTGATTATGAGTACAAAAGAAAAGGTTTTAGAGAAGATTAAAGTAGAAAAGCAAGAGAAAAAAGACAATGAGATTGTTTTGTATAATGACGAAGTAAATACTTTCGATTACGTTATAGATACGCTTATTTATGCTTGCGATCATACGCCAGAACAAGCAGAACAATGTTCTCTTTTAGTACATTATAAAGGACAATGTACAGTAAAAACGGGAGACCTTAAAGATTTAGAGCCGCGCTGCTCTAAACTATTGCAAGCCGGACTCAGCGCAGAAATAATATAACACACAAACTAAAAAAGCAGTAATTTTTAATTACTGCTTTTTTTTTACAGTAGATTATAAACTCTATAGTATCTAATAAAAAGTAGTTATTACAAATGACAAAGATTGCCTTTGGTGGCGGTTGCCACTGGTGCACAGAAGCGGTGTTTCAATCGTTGAAAGGTGTTACAAAAGTAGAACAAGGTTTTGTGGCTTCAGTAGGAGCGGAGACTGCTTTTTCTGAAGCCGTTATTGTTCATTTTAATCCCAAAGTAATGCCTTTAAATGTACTTACCGAAATTCACTTATTAACGCATAAAAGCACTTCCAATCATTCTATGCGTGAAAAATACCGATCGGCGGTTTATGTGTTTTCGGAGGAATACTATCAAGAAGTCTTGTTGATTTTGGCCACTTTGCAGCTTCAATTCAATGTACCAATTATTACAAAAACATTGTTTTTTGCGGGCTTTAAACCTTCAAAAGAAAAATTTAAAGATTACTATTATAACGATCCCGAAAAGCCTTTCTGTAAAGCGTTTATTACACCCAAGCTACAATTTCTCTTAAAAACATTTACGAATTATGTTATTCCTAGACATAGGGACAATTAGAATTGTAGTTCGTGTTTTGGTATGTTATTTTCCATTTCAAATAACTTAGAGAAATCCATAACATTAGGCATATTATCTAATTTGCAGAGCAAGGCAACGACCAAACAGAGTCCGTTAAATTGAAGATTTTTATCTTTAGGGTTGATTGGTTTATAAGATGTTTTTGTAAGGGGTAGCGCGTAACCACAGCCTTTTAAAAATGTCGCTTCAATATTTAGGAGCTCTATAGGCGTATAGCCGAACACCTTTCTTCCAAAATTCTGATTTAAAGTCCCTAAATAACTCAATTTTAAAGAGCCGTGACTTTCTGTGAGTAGTTTCCAAGTATCTGTGTTGTCGCAAATATTTCCTACAGCGCACTGGATACAGCAATCGGGGTGCAATTCCCCACTATGAAAAGCGTTATACAGTTTTGTTATGGCATGTTCTAATCGTTTTGGAGTTTTCATAACAGTTAATAATTTAAATAGAGTTACAGTAAAATGGCGTAAGTATTTAGTCCCTATTAAGTTATTAAAAATAATTCAATATGTCACGTTTTATTTTTTGAGGCCTAAAAATAAAAAAGCCACTCCTTTCGAAGTAGCTCTTTCACTATTATAATATCGCTTGGTGGTGTTAACTAATAAATTTTAATCAGTACTTTACAGATTGTTATTTATTGTTTTCCACCTCTGTATTAGCCTGAACTTTGCTAAAAAAATCATCTTTTATAGTTCTGTAACTATCTAAATGGACAAGATAACGTAAACGGTAACTTTCGTGCTCCGAGATATACACCATATCGCAGGCCATATCTTCGCACTCTTTTAAGTTAGCACGAGATAAAGAGTACTTTTCGAGGGCCATTTTAAGGACTTCGTTTTTAGCTTTCTTTTCTAAAAAACGTTCTAAAATAGACTCTTTAT
Organism: Bizionia gelidisalsuginis; assembly: GCF_008086185.1. Lineage (NCBI taxonomy): Bacteria > Pseudomonadati > Bacteroidota > Flavobacteriia > Flavobacteriales > Flavobacteriaceae > Bizionia > Bizionia gelidisalsuginis. The sequence goes on along the minus strand of NZ_VSKN01000021.1, from coordinate 22,887 downwards.
CTTCGGCTTCGTTTACTTGTTGTTTACATAAACCAATCAGATTATTTAATTCCTTCTCAATATATGTTATATGCGTAATCCAGTTTTCTAACTCAATCGTATTGATTTTGTGAGTCACTTCTAAATCATCATCGTGATTATATATTTCTGTGTTATTGGTATCCATATTTACTATTTTTTATAACAATACATCAATGCCGTTGCTACTTTCTACTTGTTCGACTGCTGTAATTGTAAAATGTTGCTTTCCAGTAGGGAAATCCCAAATTACAGGATCGCCCGTAGCATACCCAAATAAAGCAGCGCCCATTGGAGTAAGAATGGAAATTTTATTTTGTTTAAAATCGCGTTCACTAGGAATAACAATCTGAATTGTTTTTTCCCACCCTTGATCTGAAATTACCGATACTTTGCTATTAAACCTAATAACGTCTAATGGCATTTCGTCTTCGTTTAAAACACGGGCGTCTTTCAACTCCTCGTTTAATTTAATTATCGATTTCTGAATTTCCGAACTTTCCGAATATCCAGACACATTAAGAATACGTTTTAAATACACATACTCTTTTTTTTCTAAAATTAAATTTTCATACTTCATAATTAGGGTGCTATATAATTAACTATCATGGAAAAATTCCTCTTTGAATATATGCTTTCTCAATACGTTCTATTGCTATACAGTAAGCAGCAGTTCTCATATCCATAGATTTACTTTCAGAGTAAGCGTGTACTTTATTATAAGATTCTTTTAGTTTCTTATCAAGTTTAGCCATAACCTCGTCAAGCATCCATAATTCACCATTACGGTTTTGAAGCCATTCGAAATAACTACCTACGACACCTCCCGAATTACATAAAATATCTGGAATGATAGTGATACCACGATCTAAAAGAATTTTTTCTCCTTCTACGTTAGTTGGTCCATTTGCACCTTCAGCAATTAACATCGCTTTAATAGAATGTGCGTTTTTTTCTGTAATTTGGTTTCCTAAGGCAGCAGGAATACAAATATCGCACTCTACACTAAAGAATTCTTTACCATCTAGAACTTCTGTGTTAGGGAAATCTACTATACTACCGTCGTTTGCTTTGCTATAGTTAAATAAATCCGCTACTTTAATACCTTCTTGGTTTTGAATACTTCCAAAAGCATCTTGAACAGCGACTAGTTTAGCTCCTTCAATTTCTAAGAAATGAGAGGCCCAGTAACCCACATTACCAAAACCTTGAACGATGAATTTTTTACCATTAAGATCTATATTTTTGTTTTCTGCCCAGAATTTAATGGTTAAATACACACCGTAACCTGTTGCGCGATCTCTACCTTCTAATCCACCACTTCCTGCTGGTTTTCCAGTAACGACGTGTTGGTTTGCAGAACGTTCAGCTGGTGGTCTTGTACTCATATAAGTATCTGCCATCCAAGCCATAGTTTGGGCGTTAGTGTTAATATCTGGAGCAGGAATATCGTGTTCTGGTCCTATGTTATCTGCTAAAGCAAAAGTAAAACGTCTTGTAATACGCTCTAATTCGTTTTTAGAATATAATGAAGGATCTAATTGAATACCACCTTTACCACCACCGTAAGGTAAGCCAGCTAGAGAAGTTTTCCAAGTCATCCACATTGCTAGAGCTCTAGCAGCATCAATATCTACCGTAGGGTGGTAGCGTAAACCTCCTTTATAAGGTCCTAAAGCGTTATTGTGTTGCACTCTGTATCCAGTAAAAATTTCAACATCACCGTTGTCCATTTTTACAGGAAAGTGAACAATAATTTCGTTATTCGTAATACTTAAAATCTTACGAATGCTTGGGTGAAGGTTAATTTTGTCTGCAGCTGTATTAAACTGTTCCAAAACGTTCTCCATCATGCCTTTTTTTGCAGCGGGTTTTTTGTCTCCTTTCGCAGTTGTTGCTATTGTCATTGTTTTAAATTTATATTATTTTTTCAGTACTATTTTTATCAATAATCTAAGATAAGCCATTTAAATATAGATGTTTTATAATCTTATGCTTTTAACGCTTTTAATTACAAAATGTTAAGATGCCATTTTTGGGGCTACACTCATTTTAAATGCTACGCTACCGTATTTTTAATATCATAAGCCACTTCCTCATTCATTTCATCAAATTCACTACAAGAAAAAACAAGTTCTTTTAATGTTGTTAGAACACAGGCGTTAACGTGTAGGCAACTTTGACATAAGTTAATAGTGGTAACCTGCATAATGGTATTCGTGCTTTATTGTGTAGGTATGGGCAAGAGGCATACCACAAACACGTGAATAGGTAAAGTTTTGTTTAACTTATTGTTAGTGTGGTTATTAAGTAGTGAATAACGGGTGGTGCTTTTTTATAATGTGGTACAATTATACCCGGTTGCGTAAAAATGTACCGTATTTAAATCGTTATTCTGAAAGTTTTTGTCTGATGGTTTTTCTGTCTATTTGAAGGATTTTAGCAGCCTTTGTTTTGTTATTATTAGTCGCGTTTAACACCTTTTGTATGTATTGTTTTTCCATTTCCTTTAAAGACAAAAGCGCGCTAGTTGAAAAGTCTATATTATATTTTAAATGATTGGGAAGATGCGAGACCTCAATATTAGTATCGCACATAATAACGGCATGTTGTAAAATGTTTTCTAATTCTCTAATATTTCCTGGCCAATCGTGCCTTTGAAGGATTTCTAAAGCTTCAGGACTTATTTTAACATAACGGTCTTTGTATTCTATACCATATTTGAAAAGAAATTTATCGACTAACAACGGGATATCCTCTTTGCGTTCTCTTAGCGGCGCTACATTAATTTCAACGACCGTTAAACGGTAATACAAATCCTCTCTAAAAAGGTTTTTGTTAATCAGCTCTTTTAAGTCACTATTGGTAGCCGAAATAATTCTAACATCTATATCTTCCGTTTTTTGCGATCCCACTTTCATTACTTTTTTCTCTTGCAAAACGCGTAATAATCGCGATTGTACGGCTAGTGAAGCGTTGCCTATTTCATCTAAAAAAATAGTACCGCCATTTGAAGCCTGAAAAAAACCATTCCTATCGTTATCAGCTCCAGTAAAGGCCCCTTTAACGTAACCAAAAAGTTCAGATTCTAATAAGTTTTCTGGAATAGCGCCGCAATTAACAACAATAAAGGGCGCTCTAGAAAATTTGCCTTGATAATGAATAGCAAGTGCTACCAACTCTTTACCTGTGCCACTTTCTCCATTTATAAAAATAGTAGCTTTATTGTTTTTTACACGTTTTATAATTTCTATAACGGCGGTTATTTTTTGTGAAGCGCCAATTATTTCCCCATAAGATGTGTTCTCTTTGGGCGCTTCTTTTTGACTGATTTTTTGGAATGTTGGATTACTGGCTAACGATTTATCTACGGCCAATTTGAGTTCGTTTTTTGTAAATGGTTTAGTTAAATATTCTGCAACTCCAGATTTTATGGCACTTAGCGAGTCTTGGACAGAAGGATACCCGGTAACAATTAATTTTGGTAATTTAGGATAATGTTCCGACACAAATTTGATGAGTTCAAACCCATCAATTTCTGGCATTTTAAGATCGGTAATTAACAAATTAATGGTGTTATCTTTTAAAATATTAACGGCCTCGCGTACGGATATAGCTTTGTAAACGTGGTAACCCCAAGTGTGCAAATGGCGTTGCAAGAGCTCTAAAATATTGATATCGTCATCAACAATAAGTATGTTTTCTTTTTTTAAAACCATAATTTATAATTTCGGAATTTTAATAATAAAGACTGCTCCTTTTTTAAGATTGTTTTTAGCTACAATAGTCCCTTTGTGGCTTTTTACAATACCGTGTACCACACTAAGTCCCATTCCTGAACCTTCGCCAGTAGGTTTTGTGGTAAAAAAGGGTTGAAAGATTTTACCAATTGTATCTTTCGTAAATCCGTGACCTTCATCTTTAATGATAATCTTCATTTCCTTCTCTGTCTGGCTGGCTTTTATTGTAATTAAGCCTTTCTCGGGAGTGAAATAAATAGCGTTAATTAATAAGTTGAAAATAATTTGTGTTAACTGAATGGAATCTGCTCTTAATAATAGCTCCTCTTGTTCAATTTTTGCGATATACCGCAAATTTTTTTTCTTAAAAGACGGCTGAAGCAAATTAATAGCATTGTTTATTATAGGGACAATGTTTACTTTTTTCATTTCTTGAGGCATTTCGCAGGCAAAAAACATTAAGTTCTTAACCACTTCTCGAGAGAAAATAGCATTATTTATTATTTTTTGTAGATCGACTTTGGCGTTAGCATCCGTCATTTTTTCTTCCAATAATTCAGCAAATCCTAAAATATTAGCCAACGGTGTATTCAACTCGTGGGCAATGCCTGCGGTAAGTTCTCCCAAAATATTTAAACGGTCGGCACGTTCAATTCGACTATTTAATACTTCTTCATTTTTTTTTAAAGCGATACGCTCTAGAATATTTCCAATTTTAATGGCAACGTTATCTAAAAGCGCTTTTTCTTCAATTAAAAACTCCTCATCCGAATCTATTAAAAAGGCAGAAACCTGTCCGTTTGCTTCATTAAATATTCTAATAGAAACCGCAATTTTATTAGTACTCGTTAAAGGTCCTGTTTTTACGTAAAGATTTAATGTGTCGATTTCAATTTCTATGCGGCCAGGGAATTGAAATCCTTTTTTTAAGCAAATGGCAATGGCCTGTAGCGTATCTTCTATTTCTTTATAATTGGTATTCGATATTATCGACGATATTTCATAAAGACACGTTAGTTCTTTTATACGTTCTTTTAATTCTTCATTATCACGAGTCATTCTTAAATGTTTTAGGCATTACAAATTACACATCAAAATTATGAAAATAGTTTTTAATATGAAGGGTTTACGAGATCCTTCCGAAGTGTATAAAATGGGCAAAAAAAAACAGGTGCATCAAATAGTAATTTGAAAGCACCTGCTTGTATTCTTATTCTCAGATTTTAAATTTAGCTTAATGTTTGCTCACCGCCACCATTAACAAACAGAATCTGTCCACTTGTCCAGCTTGAAATTGGAGCTGCAAAATACAATGCCGCTCCTGCAATATCTTCCACTTCTCCTAATCGTTGTAACGGCGTGTGCTTAAGCATTACTTTTTCTATTTCTGGTGTTAAAACCGTACTTAAAGAGTGTGTACGAACAGCACCGGGGCCAATAGCGTTGATACGTATTTCTGGTCCGAAATCGAACGCTAAATTACGCGTCATATGGTTAATTGCAGCTTTAGACGAGGCATAAGCGCTAATGGCTTCACTTTTGTTAATGGAAGCCATAGACGACATATTAATAATGCTGCCGTAACCTGCTGTTTTCATATGTGGCGCAGCCAACTGGCACAAACGCCACATACTAAAAACATTCATGTCGTAAACGTGTTTAAATTGGTCTAGGGTAATCTCACTTGGGCTTTCTTTTCCGGCGCGACCGCCACCAACATTGTTGACTAGTATGTGAAGACCACCAAACTCGGCAACCGTTTTATCTATTAAATTTACTAGCGCATCGTCTTTAGTAACGTCGCAATCTACAGCAATGGCTGTACCGCCAGATTTATTAATGGCATCTGCTGTTTGTTGAGCAGCTTCTAAATTATAATCTGAAACGACAACATTAGCACCGTAAGCAGAAAGTACCTCGCAGCTTGCTTTACCAATACCTGCTGCAGCACCTGTAACAATTGCGGTTTTACCTTTTAAATCGAAAAATTTTGAAGTATCCATAATGTGTTTTTTTATTAAATTAGTATTTTTTAAAAATATATCGCTTCAAAAACAGCCAAAGAAATTTTATCTCCGCTATTTAAGATTAAAGTATCGCCAGTAATGGTATAGTTATTTGCGGTATTGAAAACGCTTAATACGTCGGTTTCATTAACGGCGACGTCTTGACACATTTTTAGAGTTGTTGCTAAGTGCTTAAAGCTAATTTTGTTTCCCTTTTCTAGAGTATAGCTTCCTGAGAATGTGTTGCAACCGGCAAAACCTTGAATACGGTGTTCTTCTGTTTTAAGTGTAAAATAGATTTCACGTTCTTGATTTTCTGCCATTACAACGGCTTTACCTTGTAGTGTTTTAAGTTTCCAGTATTTTTCTGTTATGGGGTTATGTACTATTTTAGAGGATGTAAAAACGGCTAAAACGGCTTTTTTTGTTGTTTCAAGCGTTAAAGTGTCTCCAGAAAGTGTGAAATTATGTGCTAAATTGAAAACTTTAAATAAATGCGACGCGTTAATAATAGCATCGGGACACGCCTTACGGGTTGACGCTAACGGTGAAAATGAAATGATTCCATTATCTGTAACCGTATAGGTTCCTTTAAAGAAATTACAACCAGAATATCCTGTAATGGTATTGTCTGTGCCGTTTAGAGTAAAGCTAATTTTATCCCCGTTTAATTGGGATTGCTCTATAATTTTGTCTTCTAGTTTAGACAACTCCCACGAGGTTTCGGTGAGCGTTGTGCTCTCTTTTTCTGTCAACATATTTTCGTGAGACTGTTTTGTCGAGTTACAGCTAAATGCCGTAAAAGCGATGACTGCTATTACTATTAATTTTATTTTCATAGTTATCATTTGTTTTTGTAGTAACAAATATATAATTAGTTCGCAACATAGCGAACCAATCTACTTTAAAGTATTGTTAAAACTTATAAGCTCTAATGCCTGTAGTTTTCCAAGTGTAACTTAGGTTACGAACTAGAAGTAATGAATAGTATAAATTTATAATCTATAAATAATTATATAAAAACACATTTAGTTTATGTCATTTTTTAAAACACTATTCGGTTCCAAAACAGTTGAAAGCGACGTTATTAAGGTACTTTCTTCTTATGACTTTAGAGCGCAAACAGAAAACAAAAACATTCAATTAATAGATGTTAGAACTCCTAATGAATTTAAATCAGGACATATAAAAGGCGCTAAAAATATAGATTTCTTTTCCGGAAAATTTTCTGCAGAGTTTATTAAACTTAATACAGATTCACCTGTTTACGTATATTGTAGGAGCGGAAGTAGAAGCAAGCAAGCTTCAGTAAAAATTGAAGCGATGGGGTTTACCCAAGTGTACGATCTTAAAGGAGGAATAACAAATTACTAAATAAAGCAAAAAATGAGAACATCACTACTAGTATAAAATTTAAAATGTGGTGGTTGAGCGAATACAATAACTATAAAACTGTCTGATATTAAAACGATTTCGTATATTGATATTGTAATCGACTAGAGTAAAGTATTCTTTAATTACCTAAAAGACGAAGATGCTTTAGTAATAATAGAGACGCTTAAAATTCTAGGCTATCCATCTATAGAAAACAATAATAGTTTGAGCTCTAAAGCGAAGTCGTTTGTGAGTTGTGCGACTGGCAATTTTTTGAATCTAATATAGATTATTCGCGCTATTTGATAAATCTCTATTTTCAATAACAAACAGAAATAATATGAAAAAATATATCATTATTACAGCCTTTATAGCGTTATTTTTAGGTTGTAAAGATTCTAAAAAAGAAGAACTTACTGTTTTTGAAAAACAAATGGAAGCCGAAAATCATCCGGGTAAAAAGTTAATGGAAACCAATTGCTACGTATGCCATAGTCCGTCGGCGAGCCAAAAAGATAGAGTTGGTCCCCCAATGATTGCTATTAAAAGGCACTATTTATCGCCTGAAACTACAAAAGAAGATTTTACTAAAGCGCTACAAGCTTGGATTAAAAATCCTAACGAAAAGGAGGCTAAAATGTTCGGTGCCGTTAAGCGATTTGGCGTGATGCCAAAACAAGTATTCCCTGAGGAAACTATTAAGCAGATAGCAGAGTATATGTATGATTTTGATATCGATGTGCCAGAATGGTTTCAAGAGCATTTTAAAGGTGAAAAAAAAGGAAACAAATCAAGAAATGAAGGCGGTAGAAATAGAGAAGGGAAAAGAATGCAGGCAAACGACCAAAAGCCTTCAAAACACAAATTAAAAGAGAATTTTGATACGTTACCTTATGGAGAACGAGGTTTAAAATATGCTTTAGCGACCAAAGCGGTTTTGGGAAAGAATTTAATGGGAACTATCCAACGCAAAGGAACTATTGAAGCTCTAGCATTTTGCAATGAACAAGCCTATCCATTAACCGATAGTATGTCTGTAGTATATAATGCGAGTATTAAACGCGTCTCTGATAAACCAAGAAATGAAAAAAACAGAACTCGAGGCAAGGAATTAGAGTATATAAATGCGTTTAAAAACGATATAAAGAATCATAAAGAACCGGTGCCCATTGTTGCCGAGCTTGAAAATTCGATACAAGTGTTTTATCCTATTACTACAAACGTTATGTGTTTACAATGCCACGGAAAACCCACTGATGATATAAAAACGCCAATACTAAAAAAAATAAGAGAGCTATACCCCAATGATAAGGCTATTGGTTATGGAGTAAATGAAGTTAGAGGTCTTTGGAATGTTACTTTCGATAAGTAATTCATATAAAAGAATGTTTACTAATTACAATTAATACTTTTAGCGTTGTTATGCCGTTTTAGTCCATCACTCTGCCGCTTTTATACTTAATATTTTGGTTGTTGGAGTTCTATATAAACGGAATTAAGTACTTGTGTAACAAAAGTAGCTGTGTATTACACTAATTATAAGTATATTTAGTTAAAATAAACTACTATGTCTAAAATCGTTATTTTGGGAGCCGGAATTTCTGGTCACGTTGCCGCTTCACATTTAAGAAGAAAATTATCTAAAAACCATAAAGTTGTCGTGGTTTCTCCCAACAGTAATTACCAGTGGATACCCTCTAATATTTGGGTAGGAATTGGTAGAATGAAATCTGAAAAAATTCTATTTCCTTTAGCACCTTTGTACAAAAAGAAGGGTATTGGCTTTAAACAAGCAAAAGCAATTTCGTTTTTTCCTGAAGGAGATAAACACGAACACAAACCGTATGTGTTATCGGAATTTGTAGTGGGAGATAAGAAAGGGCAACAAGAAAAAGTGACTTACGATTATTTAATTAATGCAACGGGACCAAAGCTAAATTTTGAAGGAACGGAAGGTTTAATTCCAGGAAAAAACAAGGCGTATTCTGTTTGCACCTATACACACGCAGACCACGCTTGGGAAGCTTTAAACGCCTTAATTCAAGATATGAAAAAAGGTAAAAAAGCCAAAATATTAATTGGTACGGGGCACGCAAAATCTACCTGTCAAGGTGCCGCGTTCGAGTATATTCTAAATGTTGAACACGAATTACATCGCCATAATGTTCGTGATATGGCTGAGATTACTTGGATTGCAAACGAATATAAATTAGGCGATTTTGGGATGGATGGTATGCTTTTAAGTTATGGAAGTATGACAATGAAATCGAATGAGCTCGTAGAAATGATATTTGAAGATAGAGGTATTAAATGGATAACAGGAGCAGCAGTTAATAAAATTGAAGAGGGTATAGCCCATTACGAGAATCTTGATGGAGAATATAAAACGGAATCTTACGATTTTGCAATGCTTATTCCTTCTTTTTCGGGTCACGGTTTTAAGGCTTATGATAAAAATGAGAATGATATTACCGAAAAATTATTTAAAGGTTTTATGATTGTTGATGCAGATTATACTCAAAAACCTTACGAAGAATGGTCTGTAAAAGATTGGCCAGAAACATATCAAAATCCCAATTATAAAAATATTTTTGCTCCTGGAATTGCTTTTGCACCACCTCATTCCATTTCAAAACCAAGAATCAGTAAAAATGGAACAGATATAACACCCGCTCCACCAAGAACAGGAATGCCTTCTGGTATAACGGCAAAATTGGTTGCAGAAAACATTATAGATTCTATTAAAAACGGAAAAGAATCTTTACATAATAAAGGCTCTATGGGAAATATGGGAGCGGCTTGTATTGCTTCTGCAGGTTTCGGTATAATGAAGGGAAGTGGCGTTAGTATTACTACGTTTCCAATTGTGCCAGATTACGAGAAATACCCAAAAACTCAAGGTAGACACTTAGGCAAAACCTTCGGAGATATAGGTCTTGCAGGACACTGGTTAAAGTTAGCGTTACATTATGCGTTTATCTACAAAGCTAAAATGCGCCCATTTTGGTGGTTGATTCCTGAATAGGAGCCAATCCTAAAGAAGTTAATATTTAAAAAAAATAAGGAGCTATTAAAAGCTAATTCATAAATAGAAATCAATCTATATAAAGTTGATTTCTGAACAAAATATATTATGACAGAAAGAATATCAGGATATCAGAGATTTAAAATGACAAATCCCATCATTCAGTTTTTTAAATTCATTTATTTAAGTATAAAAATAATGTTTATTGTTGCGGGAGGTCACGGTGGCACCAGAAAAGCCGTTTAAAATATTTGTCTGCACTTATTATTTCATTATTGTTATATACTTATTAGTATAAGATTAATTTCTTAATTAACAGTTTATTTTAATCTGGAATAACACTAAATGAATTTTAAAATGAGTTCTAAATAGATTTTGAGGTTACCATTTTGATTCCCATTGTGGTCATCTTATCCTTAATTTCTATAAATGCTTTCTCATCTATTGCTTTAGAGGCATCCTCAATAAAAAAACAGGTAAAGCCTTCTTTAGACGCATCAAAAGCCGAGAAGTAAACACAAATATCTGCGGCTAAACCGCATAAATAAAGTTTTGTCGTTCCCTTTTCCTTTAAATAACCTGATAAACCTGTGGATTTTAAATGTCCGTTGTCATAAAATGCACTGTAGCTATCCATCTCTTTATCTGTGCCTTTTCTAAAAATAGCTTCAAATTTATTAGAATCTAAATCAGGATGAAATTCAGCACCCACTGTTCCTTGCACGCAATGCTCTGGCCATAAGGTTTGAGTCTTTCCCTGTAATTCTATTTTATCAAAGTCGGATTTTCCTTTGTGATTTGCGGCAAAACTTATATGATTTGCTGGATGCCAATCTTGCGAAGCGATTATCAAATCAAATTTAGTTTGTATGCTATTAATTACAGGCACAATCGTGTCTCCAAAAGGAACCGATAGAGATCCGCTTGGCATAAAGTCGTTTTGCACATCAATTATTAGTAGTGTTTTCATAGAGAGCCTTTTTTATTTTGAAATAATTTGTGAAACTGTTTTGGTCTTGAAGGTTTAATTACTTCGATCTTAAATTTTATGTTTTCGAACTAATTTATCGCGTTCTTGTTTTAGTTGACTGCTGAGACCTATTTTGTAGATATGCGGATTTTGAAACCGTTTGTACTCTTCAGGAAGTTTCTCTAATCTCGATTTGGAATATTCAGCAATTTCGGTAACGGAGCGCGGTGGTACTGCTCTTTCGCCATTCTCCATCACCATTTTAAGCAAAGACTCATATTTAAAAGAGCTGAGGTCTAAAATTTTTGTAGCATCAAAAGGATGTTCCATTTGCGTTATATTGTCTTCAGTAAACAGGGCTACTGCATCTGCACCATAAAAATTCCCGTCGCTGTCTAGCATTCTGTACACTTGCTTTTTATAGGGCAAGGAGACCTTAATGAGGTCTTCAGATAGCTTGATTCTCGGTGTATCGTTATATTCTACTAATTTATAGACGCCGCCCAATGCGGCATCTGGTTTTCCTGTGACAAGATTTGTACCAACGCCAAAGATATCAATGGGAGCCCCTTGTTCTTTTAGACTTTTTATTACAAACTCGTCTAATTGGTTCGAAGCGGCAATTTTTACATAATCCAAATTGGCGTCGTTTAGTATTGCGCGCGTTTTTTTAGATAAATATGCTAAATCGCCACTATCTAAACGCACTCCTAACAACTGCTCTCCTCTACGTTCCATTTCTTTGGCTACCGTAATGGCATTTGGTAGTCCGCTTTGCAGCGTATTATAGGTGTCTAATAAGAGCACACAATTTTCTGGTCGCACCTTTGCGAAATCACGAAATGCTTGTAATTCGTTTTCATAACTTTGTATAAATGAGTGTGCCATAGTGCCTGAAGATGGAATATTATAATCTTCGGCTGCCTTTACATTACTTGTAGCGTTAAAACCGCCAATAGCAGCAGCTCTAGACGCATAATGGCCTCCAGTGGCATGCGCGCGACGCAAGCCCATATCTAATAAAACACCATCTTTAGCACTATGTCGTATTCTGCTAGCCTTTGTGGCAATCAGTGTCTGAAAATTGAGCATATTCAGCAAAAGGGTCTCTATAATCTGTGCTTCAATAATGTTGGCTTCTACCTGTAAAATAGGACGGTTTGGAAATACCACATCGCCTTCATTACTTGAACGTATGTTTCCGCGAAATCGAAAATCCTTTAAGTAATTAATAAAGTTCTTTTCAAATCCCTGTTGCTCTAAATAGTCTAGGTCGGTAGATGAAAATTTTAAATTTTCAAGAATATCTAATACATCTTCAAGTCCTGCAAAAATGGAGTAGCCACTAGAGTAGGGGTTATGTCGATAATAATAATCGAATACTGCGCGTCCATTGGGTTTTGTTTCAAAATACACTTGAGCCATTGTGATTTGATAGAGATCGGTGTAAGCTGCAGTAATAATCATAAGACTTTAATTTTAGTTTGACAAGATATTCAAAATTTGAAAGATTACTCGTAAACGATTCGAAAGAAATTAGGGGAAAGGATTTATAAAAATTAGCAAGAGATATCTATACCTATTTAAATGATTTGTGGCCTTTAAATCAATTTTATAATATTAAAAATAGTGAATAAACGCATATCAATGCCGTTGAAAATTTATTAATTCAGTATAACATTGAGTATACTATTTTGTCTTTTGGTGAGTTTGCAACTCAGGATTTATAAGATTTTATGATCAATTTGATTTTGACGGAGCAGTAAGTGAAACCAATGCTTTAACATAGGTGCAACCATAGAAAATTCAGACATTATATATTTACAAGAGTATATAAATACTACAGAAAACACGTCGTTAACCGCTGTCTTTGAAAGTTTAGAATGTGGTTCTCGCAATCATTTAAGAAAATTTGTTTAAGTATAGAAAACAATGGCAATACTAACAGACCTCAGTTTTTAAGTCAGGGGTGTATAACACTATTATAAATGGAAGGAATGAACACTGTAATTAGTTTAAGAGTTATTTAAAATACACCTTTCTTTAAAGGTACTCAGTGTTTTTCATGAAATTTAAACAGTTCAAAAAGACCTTAGTTTGCGTCGATGATAACAAGGTCATTATTTTAATGCCTTTTGTTTACACTCACAGTCCGCATACCAATTGATTTGGATCAATCAATTCAATTAAGAGCTGCTTAAAATGTTGTTTTTTTAAGTGAGCTAGTAATGTTTTGGAAAAGAACATTATGTATCACCAAAAAACGGACTATACTTTGTTATAAAAGGCTACCTTAGTTGGTAACTTATGTTACTGATTACTGTTTTTAACAATTCTATCTTTGTAATAGACATAAACAACCACTTAATGAAAAAACATTTTTATATATCACTTTTAATGGCTGCGCTAACATTTTCTTCTCAAGCGCAGGAGCTAGTGCCCATAACAAAAACAGAAGTCTTGTCTAAAGTGTCAGAAAATAACAATAGTATTAAGATTTCTGAACAGGAATTTAATGTCGCTAGAGCAGAGTACCGACAAACAAATGCTGTGTTTTTACCAAATATTACCGCAAGTCATACCGCAATGGCCACTACAAATCCTTTAATGGCTTTTGGCTCTAAACTCAATCAGGAGATTTTAACCTCAAGCGATTTCAATCCGGCGCAGTTAAACAATCCGTCACAAATTGAAAACTACACGACTAAATTTGAAATTGTGCAACCGCTTATCAATTTAGACGGTATTTACCACCGTAAAGCCGCCAAGTCTAAAATGGAAGCTATGTCTTTAAAAACAACGCGCACACAAGAGTATTTGGTGTTCGAAGTCGAGAAAGCCTATATGCAGTTACAACTCGCTTATAAAGCAGTAGATGTTTTAGCAAAAGCGCGCGATGCTGCCAATGCCAATTTAAAATTAGCAAATAACAGTTTTAAACAAGGGTATTTGCAACGTGCCGATGTATTAACTGTTGAGGTGCGCGTTACCGAAGTTCAAAATCAATTATACAATGCTAAAAGTAATGTGCAAAATGCGTCGAATTATTTGTCTTTTTTAATGAATGACGATGCGTATGTTATGTACACACCAATAGATAGTTTGGCGGTTACAAAGCTTACAGTAGAAAATAAAATAATTTCTGAAAACCGCTCAGATATTAAAGCGATGCAATTAGCATCAAATGCTTATGAATCTATGAATAAAGCCGATAAATTGGCGTTTTTACCACGGCTCAACGCGTTTGGAAGTTACGAGTTATATGATGACAAAGTATTTCAAGGTGATGCCAATGGTTATTTGTTTGGAGCACAACTAACGTGGGATATTTTTCAAGGAGCAAAACGTTTTGGAAAAGTTGAAAAAAGTAAAGCACAGTTTGAAAAATCTAAATTAGAATACCAGCACTATGTTTCGCAAAGTAATCTAGATTTAAACAAAGCAAAACGTGCTTTTTTAGATGCTGAAAATAAATTAAAACTAACCACTTTAGCTTTAGAGCAGTCTGAAGAATCCTTAAGAATTCGTACTAACAGATTTAAAGAAGGTTTAGAAAAAACTTCCGATTTACTGCTAGCCGAAACACAATTCGCACAAAAGCAATTAGAATATTACCAAACAATTTTTGAATATAATTATACGCAAGCCTATTTACAATTTTTAACTAAAGAGTAGGTGCTTTAGAGTGAATAAACGATAAAATAAAAGTACAAAGAAAAGAAGCGAATAGAGCCTTAAAAGCTATATAATCAGGTGGTTATTTGAGCTCTTGGCTATAAATCAAAACTAATTAAAATGAAAAACTACATATACCTATTTACCCTAACCGCTGCATCGTTATTTATTACTAGCTGTGGTAACGAAGACCAAAAAGCGGTTGTCGATAATTCGCCAGCAATTGCAGTGAAAGTAAATCAAGTAAAAGCAAACGGTAACGATCCGTTTTTAAGTGTTAGCGGAAAAATTCAAGCTTCGAATAGAGCGGAGTTAAGTACTAGAATGATGGGGTATGTTAAAGAAGTACACGTTAATGTGGGAGATACAGTACGTAAAGGACAGTTATTAGTTTCTATAAGTAATGCCGATTTACAAGCTAAAAGAGCTCAAGTAAACGCGGGGATAACCCAAGCTACTGTTGGGTATAATACGGCGCAAAAGGAGTATAACCGTTTTAAAAATTTGTATGCAGACAATAGTGCGTCGCAAAAAGAAATGGAGGATATGACGGCTAATTTTGAAATGGCAAAAGCACGTTTAGAATCGGCAAACCAAATGAAAAACGAAATCAACGCACAGTTAGCGTACAGTAATATTACGGCACCTTTTGGTGGTACTGTAACTAGTAAAAACGTGGAGACTGGAAATATGGCAAATCCAGGAGTGTCTTTACTAAGTATAGAAACCCCGGGAAACTTTGAAGTGATGGCAATGGTGCCTGAAACCGAAATTTCTGAAATTGTAAAAGGAACCGCTGTTGCTGTATTAGTAAAAGCAATTGGCAAAACCTTAATAGGAAATGTAGCTGAGGTAAGTACTTCTTCTAAAAACACCGGAGGACAATATTTGGTAAAAATAGATTTAGATAAAACCGAGGCTAATATTTTATCTGGAATGTTTTCAACGGTTCAGTTTCCTGTGGAAAGAAAAGCAGAATTAGAATTAGTTTTAATTCCAACCGAAGTTATTATAACGAAGGGACAATTATCTGGCATTTATACAGTAAGCCAAACTAATACGGCGTTGCTACGTTGGTTGCGTTTAGGCAGAACGTATGGCGATCAGGTTGAAGTTTTATCTGGTTTAAATGCAGATGAAGCCTATATTGTTTCTGCTGAAGGAAAACTTTACAACGGCGTTAAAATTTCAATTCAATAACTAAAAAGTTGCGTTAAGGATAGAAGTGAAACTCCTTTTTTTGCTGACATAAATGGCAAAAAAAGAGTGTAACGGATAGCCTGTTAAAACGCCAAAAATATTATAATAATATGAAAGAAGGAATCGCAGGAAAAATTGCCAAAGTTTTTATGCAATCTAAGCTTACAGTGCTGTTAATGATTGTGTTTATGGTGGTTGGGGTGTACAGTTCGTTTTTAATTCCGCGAGAAGAAGAGCCGCAAATAATCGTGCCAATGGCCGATATTTTTGTGGGGTATCCTGGGGCCAGCCCTACCGAGGTAGAATCGCGCGTTGTTAAGCCCTTAGAGCAATTAATTTCGAATATTAAAGGGGTGGAATATGTGTATTCTACGTCTATGAAAGAGCAAGGAATGGTAATCGTTCAGTTTTATGTGGGCGAAGATATTGAACGTTCGTTTGTAAAATTATACAACGAAATTAATAAACATATGGACCAAATGCCGGAAGGTGTTACGTTTCCGTTGGTTAAAACGCGTGCTATTGACGATGTACCAATGTTGGGTTTAACGTTGTGGAGTGAAAATTACGGCGACTACCAATTAAGCCAAATGGCGCAAGAGCTAGAGTCTGAAATTAAAAAGGTTAACGATGTGGCGATTACGCATAAAATTGGAGGTCGAGATCGTCAATTACGTGTGGTTTTAGATAAAGATAAACTGGCGTCAAGCGGATTGGATTTCTTATCGGTTTCTAAAATGATTAAGGCTAATAATAGCCAATTAAGTTCTGGTAGTTTTGATAAAAGTGACACAGAGTTTTTAGTGACTACAGGTCAGTTTTTAGAATCTGCTAGCGATGTTGAAAACCTGGTGGTTGGTGTGCAACAAAATCAACCCATTTATTTAAAGCAAGTGGCTACGGTTTTTGACGGGCCAGAGGTGCCACAAGACTATGTGAGTTTAGGGTTTGGAAAGGGGAGTGAAAAATCTTTAGATTATAAATCTGAATATCCTGCGGTGACTCTTTCTGTCGCGAAACGCAAAGGTGCCGATGCAATGAAAATTGCCGAGGTGATCATTGACAAAGTAGAGCATTTGCGTACCACTTTAATACCAGACGATGTACACGTAGAAATTACCCGAAATTATGGAGAAACGGCATCGCAAAAAGTTTCGGAACTATTATTACACTTAGTAGGGTCTATCTTTGCGGTGACTCTAGTAGTAATGCTAGCAATGGGGTGGCGTGGCGGATTGGTCGTGTTTTTATCGGTACCAATTACGTTTGCTTTAACGCTGTTAAGTTACTATATGCTTGATTATACTTTAAACCGAATCACGCTTTTTGCGTTAGTGTTTGTAACCGGTATTGTCGTGGATGACTCGATTATTATAGCCGAAAATATGCATAGGCACTTTAAAATGAAGCGCTTGCCATTTAAAGAGGCCGCTCTTTATGCGATTAATGAGGTGGGAAATCCCACTATTTTAGCCACTTTTACTGTAATTGCTTCTGTATTACCAATGGCTTTTGTGTCTGGGTTAATGGGGCCTTATATGGCGCCAATGCCAATAGGAGCATCGATTGCGATGATTTTATCGCTGTTTGTAGCACTAACAATTACCCCTTATTTAGGTTATATTTTCTTAAAACAGAAAGATAAAAAAGGAAGCAAAGAAAAAGGAGAAAAACCGTTAGAAGAGACCTTTATTTATAAGATTTATAACAAAATAGAAAGACCTCTTTTAGAGAGTAAAAGAAAGCGCTGGTTGTTTTTAGGGGGAACAGTCTTAGTATTATTAAGTACAATGATTTTATTTTTCACCAATTCGGTGGCAGTAAAAATGTTGCCTTTTGATAATAAGAATGAATTTCAGGTGATTATCGATATGCCTGAAGGTACAACGTTAGAGCGTACAGCAGTGGTTACAAAAGAGATTGCTCAGTACTTATCGACACGACCAGAAGTAGTAAATTATCAAAACTATGTGGGGACTTCGGCACCTATTACGTTTAACGGGTTGGTGCGCCATTACGATTTACGTGGGGGCAGTAATATGGCAGATATTCAGGTTAATTTAATTAATAAAAAGGACCGTACGGCGCAAAGTCACGATATAGCAAAACTACTACGCCCAGAGATTCAGAAAATTGCATCAAAATACAATGCTAATGTAAAATTGGTGGAGGTGCCACCAGGGCCTCCAGTATTATCTACCATTGTTGCTGAGGTTTATGGGCCTGATTACAATGAGCAAATAAAGATTGCGAATAGTATTCAAACTATTTTACATAATACCGACGATGTGGTAGATATAGATTGGATGGTAGAAGATGACCAAGTCGAGTATCAATTTAATATAAATAAAGAGAAAGCGATGTTGTATGGTGTAGCGCCGCAGCAAATTGCGTACACGATGAATATGGCATTGTCTAATAGAGCGATTACCAGCTTATACGATGAAGATGCTTCAAATCAAGTGGGATTAGTTTTAGCATTGGATGAGCAAGAAAAATCGACTGTTTCGGATATTTCACAATTAAAAATAAAATCGGAAACGGGCACGATGGTGCCTATAGCGGATTTGGTAGATATTAAGCAAACCATTGCCGCAAAAAGCATTTATCGCAAAAACCAAAAGCGGGTGGTATATGTGTTAGCCGATATGGCTGGAGAGTTAGAAAGTCCGGCGTATGCTATTTTAGGAATGGAAGATAAATTGCAGGAAATACCATTGCCAAAAGGGTATACTCTTAATGAAATGTATTTAGGGCAGCCAGATTTTGAAGATAATTATACCGTAAAATGGGATGGAGAATGGCAAATTACTCTTGAAGTCTTTAGAGATTTGGGTATTGCTTTCTTAGGGGCGATAATCTTGATTTATATTTTAATAGTCGCGTGGTTTCAGAATTTTAAAGCACCAATTGTTATGATGGTTGCCATACCATTATCATTAATAGGGATTATTTTAGGACACTGGATTATGGGAGCCTTTTTTACGGCAACGTCGTTTATTGGAATGATTGCGCTCGCCGGAATAATGGTGAGGAACTCTGTATTGTTGATTGATTTTATCAATTTAAGAACAGCTGAAGGTGTACCATTAAAACAAGCCGCTATTGAAGCTGGAGCAGTAAGAACCACCCCAATATTATTAACTGCCGGAACGGTTGTTATCGGGGCATTTGTAATATTGTTTGATCCTATTTTTCAAGGATTAGCAATTTCATTAATGGGAGGAACTATTGTTTCTACCGTATTAACCTTGTTGGTTGTGCCCTTAGTATATTACATGATAGAGAAAAAAAATTATAAATAAAAAAAGTAAGTTATGTTGAATACATATTTTAGAGTTATTGTAGGTGTAATGGTATTATTAAGTGTTGTATTAACGGTTTATGTAAATGCAAATTGGATGTGGTTTACTGTATTTATTGGTGTAAATTTAATTCAATCTGCCTTTACAAAATGGTGCTTATTAGAAACTATTTTACAGAAATTAGGAATTAAAAAAGGAGGCGGTTCTTGCGAGATTCACTAGTGTGTTGTCGCTAATCGATAGTGTGAAAAACAGACTTAAGGGGTTTTGAAAATTTTATAAAACCATTGTCTTTAAGACGTTACAAACAAAAAAGTCCGCATAATTTTATGCGGACTTTTTTGTTTGTAACTCTTTGCCAATAATTTGGCATTCCGTTTTGCTCTTTTTAGCTTCAACAAGCAGAAACCTTATAGGTGTTGGACGGCGGAGCGTAAATAAAATATCTGGCAGACCTTTTTAGCGCGCGAGCTGTCCGGTGTACGATAATCTCGGGGCGCATACCAAAACCAATTTTTCGCTTAAAAGAATTGGTGATTCGCTGAAAACCCAATATGTGTGTATAACTTTTTACCAACTTTGTGGTCTTATAAGTATAACATAAAAACAAAAATCATGAAGATTATAAATTTAAAAACAGGAGTAGTAGCAATACTATTTTGCCTTGGTTTCGCCACTGAGTCTAGCGCACAAGGTCAAAGAAACAATGACCGAAAACAGGTTCCTACATTTGCTCAATTATTAAAGCAAATGGATAAAAATGAAGATGGGAAGCTTGCAAAAACAGAAGTAAAAGGGCCTTTAAAGGAAAACTTAGACAAGGTTGATACGGATGAAGATGGTTTTATTTCGAAAAAAGAATTTAAAAAAGCACCAACGCCAAAAAGAGGCTCTAAAAGATAAAAATAGAAACGACGAATATAAAACTAAAAACAGATGAAAATAAACAGACAATATGCTAAGGCATTATTTCTAGCATTATTATTTAATGCTTCAATACTCATAGTCACTTCGTGTAGTGACGACAACGAAGTTACTTCAATTATTGAAGAAGACGCTGTAGATGATTCCGATTTTGAAGCTACTGATTGGACGACACAAACACATAGCAAAGCGGGAGACCCCGATTTCGATGAAGTATTTGAGGATAATGCCGTAAAAAGGTTAGATATAGTTATTACCGAAGCGCGCTGGCAAAGTATGTTAGATAATATGACAAATCTTTATGGCGCTTTTGGAGCAACAGGACAAGGTGGTCCTCCGGGAGGAGGCACTCTAGGAGGTTCTATTACTACTGAAAAATCCGATTTTTGTCCCGGCAGAAGTTTTTTATCAAGATAAAGAATGGTACAGAGTGGGTGTTCGTTTCAAGGGTAACTCAAGCCTACAATCGAGCTGGCAAGAAGGGATTTTAAAGTTATCGTTAAAACTTGATTTTGACGAATTTGAAGATGATTACCCACAAATCGATAATCAACGTTTTTATGGTTTTAAAAAATTGAGCCTAAAAAATAATTATAATGACAAATCTATGTTGCGCGAAAAAGTTGCAGCTGATGTATTCAAGAATGCTGGATTAGCAGTTTCTCATACGGCCTTTTATACTTTGTCTGTAGACCACGGTGATGGACCAATTTATTTTGGGCTATACACTTTAGTTGAAGAGGTTGACGATACTGTTATTGACGAGCAGTTTGCGAATGATAATGGGAATTTATACAAACCAGATGGTGATGCGGCAACTTTTGCAGCAGGTAGTTATGCTGAAAATGAATATGTAAAGAAAACCAACGAAGATGAAGCAGATTTTTCAGATGTTGAAGGGCTATTGGATATTTTACATGATGGATCAAGAACAACCGATGCAATCACTTGGCGAGCTAACTTAGAATCTGTTTTAGATACTGATGTATTTTTAAAATATTTAGCGCAAATACGGTTATTCAAAATTGGGATACCTATGGAAGAATGTCTCATAATTATTTCTTACATAACAACCTTGAAAATAGCAAATTGACGTGGATTCCTTGGGATAATAATGAAGCCCTTCAGGAGGGTAATATGGAAGGTTCTCCAGCGCTTGATTTTTCCGATGTAAACGCAACACAATGGCCTTTAATATCCTATTTATATGCGGATGCTGTTTACAAAGCGAAATATGATGCCTATGTTCAAGACGTTGTGGACGGTGCTTTTAATGTCGGTACTATTCAAGGGCAATATGCAACCTATTCTGTATTAGTTGAGCCTTATGCTACTTCAGAAATTGAAGGCTATTCATTTCTAAATTCTAGTTCAGATTTTCAGGTAGCAATAAATGAATTGAACGCACATGTGTCCCAGCGCGCTACTGCAGTCAGTAACCTTTTAAATTAATAATAAATAGATATATTAATGTTTTGAGTTGGTTGATTAATAGCTTCGCAAGTAATTGCGGAGCTTTTTTTTTAAATCCAGAGATTTAAACTAAAGAATAAACGATGAAGTGACGAAAAGGCAAGTTGTTGTTAAAACCAAAAAAATATCTGGAACACATTTTATTGAACGAGCCACCTAATGTATAGGATAACCAAGAGTTGGTATAATAGAGACGTTAGCCAAAGTTATAGTACTAATAAAAAACGAGTGGCAGAATACCAAATAGGTCTTAAAAGTTGGGAGGGACTGATCGCAGTCCTTCTGGAGATTACAATGGGAGCATTGATTTAGCGAATTGGGTAATCGAATTCCTATAAAATTTGTAGCCCGTTCATAAAGTCTGGAATAGTTTCAACTAGTGTAAAGAGCGATTGTGAACCGCTACACAGCCTGATCCAACCTTGATCGGGGAAAGCCCCGTTTATACTGTGGTGGCGGTACTCCGTTCCTATTTATAGAAGGAGCCGTCTATTCGACTTCGCTAATCATTTGATTATTTAATTTCTTAAATTTAACTAAAAGCTTATTAAGTTTAGCGTTCTGTTTTTTAATTGCTTTAGGTCTTAAATAAAACCAATTTATAGCAAACCAAAGTATTGTAATTACATAGGTAATTACTCCCCAAGTAATTGTCATTTTTGAAACAGACTCAAAAATATATAATCCAATTCCTAAAGAAAGAATTATGAAATAGACACTTAACATTGTTGTTTGTTGAAATATTTGTATTTCTTTTAATTTTATAAGTTGCTTTAGATATTCCTTACTATTTGGCTCTGTCTTATTCTTAGAAAGTAAAGGCAACTGTCTGTTATAAGATATTAAAAAGACAATCATTGCTAAAATAGTTAATATAATACCAATCTTAGTAGTTACTAATTCAGGTTGATAATAATACCAGATAGAGCCAATAAAAGTGATAGTTATAATAAGTAAAATGTTAATCCCTATTAGTTTCCATAGGCTATTTTTTTTTAATTTAGTGATTTTAATATGAAGATCTGGACATGCAAACAAAAAGTGCAGTATAAGTTAAGCAGCATATTTATAATTAATTTTTAAGTTATTAAATTCTTTAATTGTCAGATAATTGAGTGTTGAGTGCCTTCTCTTTTTATTATACCAAAGTTCAATATATTCAAAGATATCTCTTTCC
>NZ_VSKN01000020.1:0-47375 GCF_008086185.1 Bizionia gelidisalsuginis | reverse complement strand
AGAGTCCATCGTCTACGCTTTATATGGAGCAGTACCGATTTGCCTCTTAAAGGGAAATCTTCAACGGTTATCTCAGGCAAGAAGCCTTTGGATTGCGCTAATTCTGATTGGTACTCCTTGGGCAGCAAGTTCTTTTCTTCTAGGTAAAAATGAACATTACCTTCTGATGATTTATGGTCTACAATTTCAAAATAATCCATAACGCCTTCCGGTAACAAATACTGTGCTAATTTTATATCCAAGATCTAATCTGTTTTTGTCAAAGATAAAGTTTCTCCCCAAGTTTTACGTTTGATCCGTCGTTGTGCCAACCTTAAATGCAGAGTTAACAATAGGATTAAATAAAGGGTATTTTAGTAGGCGCTGGAGCTTAAATGAGCTAAAAAGCATAGTAACGCATGCGCAACTAATACTGAAAGGAACTAAAGCCTATTTTTTAAGTGCGAAAGTAACTTTATGCGATATCGTGTATTTATATAATAAAGAACCTTCTGTAACCGTAAACTTTATAAATTACCCTAAATTTCCTTATAAAGAAGCATCCTTTAAAAGTGGCGTGTAATAGATTGCCAAAATACTAATGCGTACACTAAAACAAAATCGTATGATCATTTATTCTATAATAAAATATAGAAGTACTTAAACACCGTAACATTTTAGCTTCTGCTTTTATACATCGACTTGTATTTTAATCGCTTTTGTTTCCAATTAAGGTTAATCAATTTCCCGAAAACACAATTTTAAGCTAAATTAATATCCTCAAATTGGTTAACCCTATTTTATTATTATTTGTAAATAGTTGTTATGATGTAAGTTGTGTTTTTTTTGAATATTTATTAAATTATAGGTGCTATATATTAATAAAAGATACTATCTTTGCACCCTCAATAACATAGGTTATTATTGATAAAAACAAAATGACCTGGTAGCTCAGTTGGTAGAGCATCTCCCTTTTAAGGAGAGGGTCCTGGGTTCGAGCCCCAGCCAGGTCACTAAAAAAAGTTAAGCATCGCTTAACTTTTTTTTTGCTTTATACTCAACGTAACGTTTTATGGATCATTCCTAAATACTGTGTTTAGCCTCCTCTATGTGTTGATCTTTGCGTTAAATTAAAGCGCAAAATTCTATACAGATTTAAAAAGTATTAAATTGATCCCAACGAGCGCAGTCTAGAGATGACTTATAAGAATGAAACAGTAAATAATTACTAATTCTACTAATTGATAGTTTTATTTTATGCTCAGGACTAACGAAGATTTCAATCGGTAGTAAAGACAATAATTAAATATTCTATTTTGGCTGTTTAAAATGCAGACCAAATCAACATCTACAAACAATTTTTAAAAATGATCTAATACTTCTCCCCTATTTAGTTTTTAAAATTAAAAAATAGCGCTTATTTAATTTTGTTTAACTATTTTTGCTAAACAATGAACAATATTAAGACTCAATTTAGCATAAAAGATTTAGAAAATCTATCAGGCATTAAAGCGCATACCATTAGAATATGGGAAAAAAGATACGCCTTATTTGAGCCAAAGCGTACTGAAACAAATATCAGATATTACGACCTAAAAAGTCTTCAAAAGGTTCTAAATATCTCATATTTAAACAGAAACGGCTATAAAGTATCTAAAATAGCAGATTTAAACACCGCAGAAATTTCCAATCTCGTAAAAGAAATAGCTTTAAAAAAAGATCGTAATCGTTACAGTGTAGATAAATTTAAAATGTCTATGTTAAATTTCGACCACCATTTATTTGCGTCTACCTATAACGAGTTAATCAAAGAGCATAATTTAGACTTTATCTTTTTGGAGGTCTTTACCCCCTTGCTTAGCGACATTGGTTTCCTTTGGCAAACCGATTCTATAACACCTGCGCACGAACATTTTATCGTAGAATTAATCAAACAGAAAATTCTTTTAAACACAGATAAAAGAATAAATCATTCGCTGGCTAAAGAAAGTAAAACTACATACGTTTTATTTTTACCAGAAAACGAAGTTCACGAATTAGGTTTGCTTTTTATCAATTATAAACTCGCTGAAAAAGGCTGCCACAGCGTCTATTTAGGTCAAAGTGTTCCCATTGCAAGTTTAGAGCATCTTTTAACACACTTTAATAATATTACATTTATTTCATCATTTACCGTTAGTCCGGATAAATTTAAAATTAATGATTACCTTAAAAACTTTTACCAATCCCTTTTAAACAATACAAACAATAAGCTAATAGCTTTCGGGTTTCTTACCCAATATGTGGAAATTGATACATTAAACGATCAAATATCATTGCACAACTCTACAAAAGACGTTGTTAACGTATTAACGCCACAAGTGTAAACATTTACTAATTATGACTAAAAAAATTTCTATAATAGGTTCTGGTTTTGCTGCCTTATCTGCGGCTTGCTATCTTGCAAAAAGCGGACATAATGTTACCATTTTTGAAAAAAACGAAACTATTGGAGGGCGGGCTAGACAATTTAAAAGAGAGGGTTTTACTTTCGATATTGGACCCAGTTGGTATTGGATGCCAGATGTTTTCGAGCGCTTTTTCGCCGATTTTAACACAACCCCAGAAGCCTATTATTCACTAGAAAAGTTAAACCCAGCTTACAGTGTTTACTTTGGCAAGGACGATTTTATTACGATAGAAGACACCTTAGAGAAAATATACAAAGCTTTTGAAGCTGAAGAGCCTGGCAGCTCAAAAAAGTTAGTAAAGTTTATTGCGAATGCACAAGACAACTATAATGTTGCTATTAAAGATTTGGTATATAGACCTGGATTGTCTCCTTTAGAATTGGTAACACCAGTAACTATCAAAAAAATCAATCAATTTTTTGGCACAATAAAAAAGGATGTAAGAAAAGAGTTTAAAAACAATCGTTTAGCGATGATTTTAGAATTTCCTGTTCTATTTTTGGGTGCCAAACCTGGCAATACCCCTTCGTTTTATAGTTTTATGAATTATGCCGACTTCGGAATTGGCACCTTTCATCCTAAAAAGGGAATGTATCAAGTTATTTTAGCTATGGAATCCTTAGCAAAATCCTTAGGTGTAATTATAGAAACCGAAAAACCTATCGATAAAATTATAGTTAGTAACGGTAAAACTGAAGCTATTGTTTCAAAAGGAATGACATACCCATCAGATATTGTTTTGAGTGGCGCTGATTATCATCATACGGAAACACTATTAGAACCACAGTATCGTCAATACTCAGAGTCGTATTGGGAAGGTAAAACATTTGCGCCCTCCTCATTGCTATTTTATATCGGTTTTGATAAAAAAATTAAAAATGTAAATCACCATACTCTATTTTTTGATGTTGATTTCGAAGCGCATGCAAAAGATATTTACGATGAACCTAAATGGCCAGACAACCCTTTATTTTATGCGAATTTCCCCAGTATTACCGATGATAGCGCCGCACCTGCAGGCAAAGAAGCGGGGTTCTTTTTAATACCATTAGCACCGGGTCTGGAAGACACTGAAGCCTTAAGAGCTACTTATTTTGATAAAATAATGACAAGATTTGAAAATTTAACCTCGCAAGATGTAAGAAAATCAATTATCTTTAAAGAGTCCTTTTGTGTTAATGATTTTATAAAAGATTACAATTCTTACAAAGGAAACGCTTATGGAATGGCAAATACGTTATTGCAAACTGCTTTTTTAAGACCAAATCTAAAAAGTAAAAAACTAAGTAATCTTTATTTTACAGGACAATTAACCGTGCCTGGACCGGGAGTACCTCCGGCACTTATTTCGGGAAAATTGGTAGCAGATTTAATTAACAAACACCATAAAAATTAATGAAAACTTTATTTGATTCGGTTTCCTATAATTGTAGTAAAATAGTTACGCAATCTTACAGCACTTCGTTTTCTATGGCCACAAAAATGCTATCGCACACGATACGTCAGGATATTTACAATATTTATGGTTTTGTACGTTTCGCAGACGAAATTGTAGATTCTTTTCATGATTACGATAAAAAAGAGCTATTTACGAATTTTGAAAAAGAACTCGAATACGCTTTAACTCATAAAATAAGTTTAAATCCTATTCTCAATGCTTTTCAGCATACGTATCATAAATATAATATTGAAAAGCATATGGTAAATTCCTTTATGGAAAGTATGCGGTTAGACTTATATAAATCAGAATACTTAACCGTAAACGAATTTAAGAACTATATTTACGGCTCGGCTGATGTTGTGGGTCTAATGTGTCTTAAAGTATTTGTAAAAGGGGATGACGATAAATATAACGCCTTAAAAAGTGGCGCTATGTCTTTGGGCTCTGCGTTTCAGAAAGTAAACTTTTTAAGAGATTTAAAAGCCGATTTCCATGATTTAGAACGCTCATATTTTCCAAATACAGATTTAAATAATCTAGATGAAGAAGCCAAACAAATTATTATTAAAGACATTGAAAAAGACTTCGAGTTAGGCCTAGCCGGAATTAAGTTATTACCGATTGAAGCCAAATTTGGTGTTTTTATGGCCTATAGATATTATAATCAATTGCTTAAAAAATTAAAGAAGACACCTGCTTTAGAGATTAAAAACACACGAATTCGTGTACCCAACTATAAAAAATTTGAGCTTCTTACCCGAAGCTATGTAAAATATCAACTTAAATTATTGTAATGCAAACACTATATTGGATACTTATATTTTTAGGAACTTTTGGTATAATGGAGTTTAATGCGTGGTTTACGCATAAATATATTATGCACGGTTTTTTATGGAATTTACACAGAGACCACCATAGAAAAGACCACGGCAGCTGGTTCGAGCGCAACGACGTTTTCTTTATCTTTTATGCCGTAGTAAGTATGACCTGCTTTTATTTATGGAGTTATGAAGGTGTATGGTATGGCTTACCTGTAGGCTTAGGCATTATGTCTTACGGCGCTGCTTATTTTTTAGTTCATGACATCTTTATTCATCAACGGTTTAAAATTTTTAGAAACGCTAACAACTGGTACGCTAAAGGCGTACGACGTGCTCATAAAATGCATCACAAACATATTGGAAAAGAAGAGGGCGAATGCTTCGGAATGCTTATCGTACCCTTCAAGTACTTCAAACGCTAATTATAGTTCATATTATGGTTACTAACCACTTCGATTATATTATTGTCGGCAATGGTTTAGCCGGTTTCCAACTTGCTTTAGCACTTTCTAACGATCCGTATTTTAAAAACAAACAGATCGCCATAATCGATAAAAATCCTAAAACAACGAACGACAAAACGTGGTGTTATTGGGAAAAAGGTGTTGGTAAATGGGACCATCTAATTACCAAATCATGGAAAACTGCTCATTTTTTTTCCTCTAATAAAGCCTTAAAATTACACTTAGAACCATACACCTATAAAATGCTAGAGTCCATTCATTTTTATAATGATGCACGACGCGTTCTCTCTAAAAACGAAAATATTCACAGTATTTTGGAAGCAGTGATTTCTGTTGAAGAGCAGTCTAAAATTACAGTAATAACTTCTGAAGCTAATTACACCGCAACACACGTTTTCGATAGTAGAATTACACCAGATTTTAAAGCGCAGAAAGACAGCTATATATCCATTGCTCAGCATTTTAAAGGGTGGACGATAGAAACAGAAACGGCTGTTTTCGATACCAAAGCGTTTACGATGATGGATTATAGAATAAAACATAACAACCAAACAACCTTTACCTATGTTCTGCCCATTACACCAAAGAAAGCACTAATAGAGTTTACCTATTTCACTCCAGAACTTGTTGCCGATAATGTCTACGATATTTTTTTAAAAAGATACATTTCTGAAATTTTAAATATTAATAACTATACAGTCACCGAAGTTGAAAAAGGCATTATACCTATGACGAATTTCCCATTTAAGTCCTACTCTACCTCAAACGTTACGAAAATTGGTACCGCTGGCGGATGGGTAAAAGGGTCGACAGGATATTCCTTTAAGCACACAGAGAAGAAAGTACACCAGATTATTGTAAATCTAAAAGCAAACCGTTTACCTTCGGCACACTTGTTTCAGGAAAAATATGGTTTTTACGACAAAGTTTTTCTAAAAGTACTTCAAGATAACAACGAAATGGGCGAATGGATTTTCGAACAATTCTACGCTAAAAATCCCGTGCAAACAATGTTTCAGTTTTTAGATGAAGAATCGTCTTTTAAAGAGGAGTTTAAAGTTATGAAATCATTGTTTTCAATCGCTTTCATTAAAGCCTTTTTTAAAACACTATAACACTAATAATTCGTCTATTTTTGCGCGGACTTTATCGCTATTCCAATTCGCGGCGCCAGTCTCATCAATAATAATATTACCTTGTCTATCTATTAAAAATGTACGTGGAATACTACGACCGCTAAATGTTTCAGGACTTTTGCTAATCGCGGAATACACAGGAAATGTAAACGCATTATTATTTAAAAACTTAGAGATTATGTCCTTGTTTTCATTGGAGACTAAGACAAAATCTATTTTATCTCTGTAATCGTCATGTAATTCTTGAATTGAAGGCATTTCGGCAATACAAGGAGGGCACCACGTTGCCCACAAATTCACTAAAACTACTTTGTTTTTTGTTGTCTTAAAATCGAAGGTTTCTCCATCTAAGCGTTGCAAATCCCAGTTATAACTACTTATTTGTTCAGCATCTTCCGTCGCCTTAATACTCGGTCCAAATAACGCTTTCCCTTTATTTAAAACAATCTGTATCTGTTTACGCGATTGCGGAACGATAAGCGCTACAATAATAACTAGGTAAATAATATTTTTAATCGAAAATGTGCTTTTTTTCATATTCTAA
Organism: Bizionia gelidisalsuginis; assembly: GCF_008086185.1. Classification (NCBI taxonomy): domain Bacteria; kingdom Pseudomonadati; phylum Bacteroidota; class Flavobacteriia; order Flavobacteriales; family Flavobacteriaceae; genus Bizionia; species Bizionia gelidisalsuginis. The sequence goes on along the minus strand of NZ_VSKN01000020.1, from coordinate 40,540 downwards.
AGATAAAAAATGAATCTGTTCTAGATCCTTTTATGTGATAAAATTAATGAATTTAAAAATGAGATAAAAAAAAACTCCTGAAGCATATTCAGGAGTTTTTATAATGTGACGTTCTTAACGAATTAAGAAACGTTTTGCTTTTTGATTAAGTTTAAAGCCGAACCTTCTTTATACCAGTCTATTTGTGCTTGGTTATATGTATGGTTTACTTTAATAGTGTCTTTACTACCATCTGCGTGCACTAACTCAATAGTTAACGTCTTGTCTGGTGCAAATTCGTTTAAATCTAAGAAGTTAAAGGTGTCGTCCTCTAAGATTAAATCATAATCTGCTTCAATAGCAAAAGTTAAACCTAACATACCTTGCTTTTTAAGGTTTGTTTCGTGAATTCTAGCAAAAGACTTTACTATTACAGCGGCAACACCTAGGTGTCTTGGCTCCATTGCTGCGTGCTCTCTAGAAGAACCTTCACCGTAGTTATGATCTCCTACTACTAATGTTTTAATTCCTGCTGCTTTGTATTCGCGGGCAACATCTGGTACACCACCAAATTCTCCTGTTAATTGGTTTTTAATGAAGTTTGTTTTCTTACCAAACGCATTAACCGCTCCAATTAAACAGTTGTTAGAAATATTATCTAAATGCCCTCTATAACGCAACCAAGGTCCAGCCATAGAAATATGGTCGGTAGTACATTTTCCGAAAGCTTTAATTAATAGTTTAGCACCTTTAATTTCGGTACCGATAGGCTCGAATGGTGTTAATAATTGTAAACGCTCTGATGTTGGACTTACCACAATATTTACTCCAGTTCCATCTTTAAGAGGCTCTACGTAACCCGTTTCTATAACATCAAATCCTAATGGCGGTAATTCTATACCTTTAGGCTCATCTAATTTCACTTCTTCACCATTTTCATTGATTAATGTATCGTTCATTGGGTCGAAATCTAAACGACCTGAAATGGCGATAGCAGCAACCATTTCTGGAGATCCTACAAAGGCATGTGTGTTCGGGTTTCCGTCCGCACGCTTAGAGAAGTTTCTATTAAAAGAGTGTACAATTGTATTTTTCTCATCACCTTTTTTATCACTTCTATCCCATTGTCCAATACAAGGGCCACAAGCGTTAGTGAATATAGTTGCATCTAAGTCTTCAAATACTTTTAAGATACCATCTCTTTCTGCTGTAAAACGTATTTGTTCTGATCCTGGATTGATTCCGAAATCTGATTTTGCTTTAATGTTTTTATCTACAGCTTGCTTAGCGATAGAGGCAGCACGTGTTAAATCTTCGTAAGACGAGTTTGTACAAGAACCAATTAATCCCCAATCTACTTTTAGTGGCCATCCGTTTTCTTTAGCTTTAGGTCCTAATTCTCCTACAGGTGTAGCTAAATCTGGAGTAAATGGTCCGTTTAAATGCGGACGTAAAGTATCTAAATTGATTTCGATAACTTGATCAAAATGTTTTTCTGGATTTGCATATACTTCAGCATCCCCTGTCAAGTATTCTCTAATTTTATTAGCTTCATCTGCAATATCGCTTCTATCGGTAGCACGTAAATAACGCTCCATAGAATCGTCGTAACCAAACGTTGAAGTTGTTGCTCCAATTTCGGCACCCATATTACAAATCGTTCCTTTTCCTGTACACGATAAGTTGTTAGCACCTTCGCCAAAATATTCAACTATAGCACCAGTTCCTCCTTTTACAGTAAGGATACCCGCTACTTTAAGGATAACATCTTTCGACGAGGTCCATCCGTTTAATTTTCCTGTTAATTTAACACCAATAAGTTTTGGGAATTTAAGCTCCCAAGCCATACCAGCCATAACATCTACAGCATCTGCTCCTCCCACTCCAATAGCGACCATTCCTAAACCACCTGCATTTACAGTGTGAGAATCAGTACCAATCATCATTCCTCCAGGGAAGGCATAGTTTTCTAAAACTACTTGGTGAATAATTCCTGCTCCTGGTTTCCAGAAACCAATACCGTATTTATTAGATACTGAAGCTAAGAAATCAAACACTTCGCTACTTACATCGTTAGCACGTTTTAAATCTATTTCAGCGCCTTGTTTTGCTTGAATTAAGTGATCACAATGTACCGTTGTTGGCACTGCTACTTGCGTTTTACCAGCTTGCATAAATTGCAATAAAGCCATTTGTGCAGTTGCATCTTGACATGCAATACGATCTGGAGCAAAATTTACATAATCTTTACCTCGAGTAAACGCTTTTGTCGCTTTACCATCCCAAAGGTGGTTGTATAATATTTTTTCAGAAAGTGTTAATGGTTTACCAACAACGTCACGCGCAGCATCTACACGCTCAGCCATTTGGTTGTAAACCTCTTTTATCATATCAATATCGAATGCCATAGAGTATAATTTTATAGTTATATTTAATAATCATTTTAAGTCTCGCAAATTTACGAAAATTAAAAGTATTTAGAAAGTATTTAATAAAAACGAGGAAAGCTTAAACATAATTCATTATTTCCCCCAATCTACTACTTTTAATTAGCAAAAAAACAAGATAATGATCAAAATAATTATAATTTAACAAATTACCTTGTGTAAAACCTCTATTTTTTATGCAGAATCATTTTAAACTAGGCTCTGTTTTAATACTTTAATTTCTGTTATTTCTACTGCTCATTTTTTATGTGGAAGCGAAAAAATTAAGAATAACACTTCAGAGAGAGATTCTGTATCGTAAGATAGTTCCTTAAAACAAACTCGTAATAATCTGTTCTTCAGTGACTCCTTCAGCCTCAGCTTTGTAGTTTTTTATAATTCGGTGTCTTAAAACACTAAAGGCTACGGCTTGCACGTTTTCTATATCTGGAGAAAATTTCCCTTGTATCACCGCGTGCGTTTTCGCAGCTAGTATTAAGTTTTGAGAAGCTCTTGGTCCTGCTCCCCAATCGATATATTTTTTTACTAATTCGCCAGCCGTATCTTTATTAGGTCGCGTTTTAGCCACCATAGAAACGGCATATTCGATAACATTATCTGCTACTGGTATTCTTCGGATAAGGTCTTGAAAATCTACAATCTCTTGAGCAGTAAACAGCGCATTAACGCTTGATTTCACATTAGAAGTTGTCGCTTTTACCACATCTACTTCTTCTTGAAACGACGGGTAATCTAAATGTATGGCAAACATAAAACGGTCCAATTGTGCTTCTGGTAACGGGTAGGTGCCTTCTTGTTCGATTGGGTTTTGCGTTGCCAACACAAAATAAGGTAAATCTAATTTATAATGATGTCCAGCAACTGTTACCGAACGCTCTTGCATTGCCTCTAATAAAGCTGCTTGTGTTTTAGGAGGTGTACGGTTAATTTCATCAGCAAGAATAATGTTAGAAAATATTGGTCCTTTTAAGAATTTAAAGGTTCTATTTTCGTCCAAAATTTCACTCCCTAATATATCACTAGGCATTAAATCAGGTGTGAATTGTATGCGTTTAAAATCTAACCCTAAAGCTTTGGCAATCGTGTTTACCATTAACGTTTTTGCCAAACCGGGCACTCCAATTAATAACGCGTGACCTCCAGAGAAAATAGAGATTAATATTTGATCGACTACAGCATCTTGCCCAACAATAACTTTGGCAATTTCCTGCTTTAAATCGGTATATTTTTTTACTAGTTGATTAATTGCTGCTACGTCTGACATACTTTAAACTCTACTATTTTTTTAACCAGTTACTATTAAATTCGCAATCTTTATGACTATCACTTATTTTAATATAAGTGTCCATTATTTTTTCTTGCTGCCATTTATCGATAACGTTTAAGCGTTTTTCGTTTAACGCTAGTTCTTTAATTTTCAAGTAATCGCGAGCGTAATTCGCTTCGTGTTCGTCTATTCTATCGGTTACCGTAATTATCTTAAACTTTACATCTCCAGTTCTGTCTTGATCGGTAATTACTTTAGATATCTCGTTATTTTCTAACGCTTGAAGTTGGCCATACAATTCAGGATCCATTTTCGTTAATTCGAAATTATAATCTTGCGTTTGCGGATTAATTAACTGTCCGCCTTGAAACTTTGTCTTAATTTCGTCACTAGAGTCTTTAGCGGCGTCGGCGAAGGTAATATTTCCATTAATAATGTTTTCACGAATATTTTCAAGCTTATCTTTTGCTGCTTTTACTGCTTCCGAGGACACTTCTGGAATTAATAAAATATGGCGTACATCGTACTCCTGACCTCTAATTTTTTCTAATAAAACAATGTGGTAACCAAACTCCGATTTGAAAGGGTCTGAAATTTGTCCTTCTTGTAACGAAAATGCTACTTCTCTAAATTCCTTTACCATTTGTGGCTTGTTACGGTTTAACGTGTACAATCCTCCTTTTGCTTTGGATGCTAAATCGTCTGTATATAAAACAACTTTAGATCTGAAGTTAGCTCCATTTTCTTCAACGTCTGTTTTAAATTCTTTAAGACGATCGATAGCTCGTTGTACACTTTCTGGCGCGACTACAGGCTCTACGACAATTTGTGCCACTTTAAGTTCTGTACCAAATACAGGGCGCTCATCGACGGGTATATTGTTGAAAAATACGCGCACTTCTTCGGGCGTTATTTCAACTTCATTAATAATTTTCTTTTGCATTTCTGAAGCTAACTTGTTCGCCTTATTAATTTCGAACATTTCATCTTTTAACGCTTTTTCTGTATCCTTTTTATAAAAATCTAAGACTTCTGATAAATCTCCCTTAAACTGAATCTTAAACTGCTCAACTTGCTGGCTTACTACAGATCTTATTTCGGCATCGCTCACCACAATACTATCTTGAATAGCATGATGTGCGTATAATTTATCTTCTAAAAGCTTCCCAAAGAGTTCACATCTGGTAAAGTTTGAAGGGTCACCGCCCTGTGCTTTAATTTGCAATTCGGTTTTATCAATATCAGAATCTAAGACGATAAACTCGCCAACTACCGCGGCAACACCATCTATTTTAGATTCTTTAAATGGCTGTACACTATCTTTTACTATCGTTTCTTCTGGTGTATCTTCTATTATTTCTTGTGCAAAAAGTCCTGTTGCAGCAAAAAGAGAGATGCTTAACGCAATAATATGTTTCAAATTAATTGTAGATTTCAAATTGTTTATTTTTAATAGCATCTTTTGTGATGTCTTTTTCTAATTGTTTTATCAGTTCTAATTTCCTTCTATTTACCACTATCTGGCGTATTGTAGGTTTTACATACTCTAATGGCGCTGTATCATTTCTTAAAAGGACGTCGTTAATTTGCATCAAATATAATCCTAATGAGTCGTCGAGTTGTATAAAATTAGATTTTTTTAACAGTTTGTCTTTGTTTTCCAGATTTAACACCGGTATTTTATTAACCACTTGACTTAAACGAATCCATACCGAGTCGTTCAAAGAAAAGGATCTAAGCTGAATAGAAATAGAATCTAGTTCGCGTCGGTCTTTTTTATTAAAGCGTTTAAACTTAGTTTCTACGCTGTTTAAATCTAACCGATTAGGATCTAACTTTATATATCTAAATTTAATTAACTCTTCGTTTAATTTAAAAACACTTTTATTTTCTTCGTAATAAGCGGCAGCTTCTTTAGTGCTAACTACGGTGTCTAAACTCTTATAAACTAAAGCCTCTAGATAGGCTTTACTGTACAAATCGGTTTTGTATTGTGCGACTAATTCGTCAAATTCTTCTTGCTTTTCTTCTTTTAAGTTAAGCTCGGCACCTCCAACCAATAACTTACGAGTTGCCCATTGATTAATGTAATTATTAACCAAAACAATACTATCTTCTTTGCTATAATTTTCTGGTAAAACGTCTTCCAAATCACTTCTATATAAATAGGAATCGTTAGCCCTTGCCACAGCATCGTCTTCTTTGGGTTTAAAATACGCACAAGAAGACACTAGGGTAGCGAGCAATATGTAGATTATATTTTTAATTGTTTGCGGGTTTTAGTAGTGTATTTACGTCCTTTAAAACGTCATCGTTTATTTTTATTGTATAAGAATTGGCTAAGTTTACAAGCCATTCTTTTTCTTTTTGAGCTTGATAATCGCTAATAACCTGCCCTTTAGACTCTTTATAACTTTTTTGCTTAGCCTCTGTAATGCCCTCTATTTTTACCACAACATAAGCATCGTTATGTTTGTAGACCTTAGAAACGCCTTGAGCAATTTTTAATTTCTTAGGGAACGCCTGATGATCGATTTCTAAATCGCCTATTGTAAAGCTTACAGCGATAGTGTTTTTAGTATTTAACTCTTTTTTAATCGCTGTAACGGACGTCTCTTTTTTTAAGGCTTTCGCTACCGATTTAATAGTGCGCTTTTCAGCTGAAGACGCCACTATTGCGTTAACCGTTTTAAGCGTTACATAGTTGTTTTTGTGCGTATCGTAATAATTTTTAAGACCAAGACTATCGTTTTTAGCGGCATTCCAAATTTCAGTTTGCATTAAGTTGAACAATAAAATACCATCTCTATATTCTCCTATAATATTAGTATATTCTTTATTTTCGTTAATTAAATGGTCTTCTTGGTATTTAAAAAGCGCTAATTCAAGGAATGTTTTATAAGCTTGTTCTACCCATTTGCGTCCGTCTTTTTCGGTTAGATTTCTATATTGATAACCGACTAAAAACGTACCAAAATCACTGTTTTTAAACTGTTTGTCTTCGATTTTTAAGAACATTTTTTCTGCTTTAAAATCTGAGGGGAGCTCCCATTTTCTTTTTAGAAAATCTGGCGTTAGGATCGACACGAAATAACTTAAATCGGCAGTTTCTTCATTAATGGTGTAACGCGCTTTTAAACCTTCTAACCGCGATGCATTAATAAGTTGGGAACGCGAATCGCGTTTAATTTTACTAATCAATTCATTTTTTAAGTCACTTAACGGCGGTATGCCTTTCTTTTCGTATAATTTGATAATATGCCAACCGTATTCACTTTTAATAGGCTCTGTAATATCTCCAACCGTTTTTATATTGAAAGCCGCATCTTCAAACTGAGAAGAACTCAACGCGCCGCTAGAAAACGGTTTTAATTTACCGCCGTTATCCGAAGAACTCGGATCTTCTGAAAACTGCTTAGCTAACGACTCAAATTCTTCGCCTTGCTGGATACGTTTATATATTTCTCTTACTTTAGACGCATCATTTTTAATCATAATGTGCCCCACAGTAATCTCTCCTTTAGTTTTTCTTTTATCCAAAACGTTTACAATATGATAACCAAAACGTGTTTTAAAAGGCATAGACACCTCTCCTACCGGCGTTGTATAGGCTATATTCTCAAATTCGTAAACCATTTTTAGAGCTGTAAAATACCCTAAGTCTTCGGCAAATACGGTTTTGCCATTATGCACTTTTTGCTTAACCGCATTAAAACCATACGTTTTAATATCGTTACGTATGTTTAATAACGTGTTATAAGCTGTCAGCGTATCTTGTGGCGTAGCCGACGCGTCTAGCATTATTAAAATGTGGTTCGCGGCAACCTCATTCTTTAATCGGAAATAGGCCTCGTTTACCAATTCTTCAGTAACCTCGGTGTCGAAAATAAAGTTTTTAGCTAATTGTTTTTTATAACCGTCAAGTTCTTTAACATAGTCTGCTGCTTCGTCCAACTTTAATTTTCTAGCTTCCGCTAATTTTAACTTATATTGAATGAAGAGCTTTAAATAAACAGCAACATTTTTTTGAGATTCGTCTTGAACTAAATCTAGATTTTTATTATAAACTCTAACAAATTCTGAAGCAAAAGCAGGTGTTCCGTTTACGGTAAACAATACTTTCTCGTTATCTTGAGAAAACCCATTAAAGGCGAAGCCTAAAAACAAACAAATAAAGCAAAGGACGTTTTTTAATCTCATTATATCTTTTGGTTTTAATAATTGCAAAAATAAGAATATTAGACTAGTAAGCAAACAGATTTACAACGGACTCTAAACTTTCTTTCTTATTATAATTAGCGTAACAAGATAGTTACTAATTTAGAATTAAAAGTAGCTTTTATCGATTAAAACACGTCTTAATCGAGACTTTATCGACAGTTGTAAAAAAACACATATATTAGCCGTTTATATCTCATTTTATGAAGTATACACACACCATTATCATTAACATTTCGTTACCTGAATTTGTTAAAGTACTAACAGACTACAACGCCTTAAAATATTGGCAACGTGGTTTTATTAGTTTCGAACATCTCTCGGGCGATTTTAGTCGTGTAGGGGGTAAAATTAAACAAAATTATAATTTTGGAAAAGATAGTATATCTGTAATACAAACTGTTACGCATAGTAATTTACCGTACGAAATTTTCGTAAATTATGATACGGAAGGTATGTGCAATCGCCAAAAAAATCATTTTAGCCAGCTTTCAGAAAACCAAATAAAATGGGTGTGTAAAACACAGTGCATTCCAACGTCGCTATACACGCGAATGCTTACCGTTTTTATGCCTAGAGTATTTAAAAAACAAACCGCCATTTACCTCAACGATTTTAAAAACTATGCCGAAAAAGGCTTATCTGTAAACAATGAGAAAACTTAAACTAATTTGGGACTTTAAAGGACCTGATGGTCTAAAAACTGCCGAACATCATGAAATTCATCTTAAAGAGTATATCGCGCTTGAAAAGCTAAGCTTAAATATAACGGGTTTTGATGCGATAAATGAGGGGCATAGCATCGCTTTTATGGTGGTAAATGATGACGAAATGCGTCCCGTTCGCGATGCTCTTAAACCACATCGTGGGCAATTATACACCGAAGACTAACGAAAGCGTAGTGTATTGGTTTTGCCAATGGCTAGTGCTTAGCAGTGATTATAACGTTAAAATAGTTAGCGATTTACGTTAAATATTTTCTGAATTTAAGGATATCTTTTATATTATAATACATAAAATGAAATATATACTAATATTTACAGCAATCATAATTTATATGCCAATACACGCTCAACGTAGTATTCCTAAAGTTATAGCCGAAGAGATTGAAACTGCTCTCACCTATTATCCAGAGCTAGAAAATACACGAATAGAATTTAAGTTTAAAAAGAATATCAAGAAATCTACAATGCAGGCACAGCCTACCTTAGGTAGCTTTTTTAGGAATAAAAAAAAACGAAGTTATGTTATTTTAATTAGTGAAACAATTAAAATTTCAGACGCTACCTTTTTCACTAAAGATATACCCAGTCCAATTTTAATTGGGTGGATCGGTCACGAATTGGGGCACGTGATGGACTATAGAACACGAAGTAACCTCAACCTACTATGGTTTGGTATTAAATACTTGTTTTTAGATAAACATATTGTTGAAGCCGAACGCACAGCCGACACCTTCGCCGTACAATCTGGGATGGCCGATTATATTTTGCAAACAAAAGATTTTATTTTAAATAACTCTAGTATTAACGACGACTATAAAAAACGTATCGTTAAATATTATTTGTCGCCTGAAGAAATAATGCATCTTATTGAAAAAAAGGACAAAACTGAGGCAGCAAAGAAGCCACTTTAGGGAGCGACAAAATCTTCCCAGTCTTTAAATTTATCTTCACCCATTACACGTTCCATTTTTACTTGACCGCCTTTCTTTTTATTGGCACCACTCCAGTTGAGAAAAACGTCGGGCGATATCACAGTCACTTTAACCCCCTCTAAAGCTTTCCCTCTAGCTACTTTATAATTTTTATTAGCCGATTTTAGAAAGGCATCTAAAGCGCTCGCAATAACGGACGCATCTGCTTTCAAATCGTTAGAGCCTATGTACCACGTATGGTAAAAACCGTCATTAAAACGTTTGGCACATAGGGTATATTCTGGAATGGTAGTCGAGAACTCTGCTTCTAAAAACTGGATTGCATCATCTAATTTATTAACCGATAATTGCGAACCGACCGTATTTAAAAAGAATTTGGTACGGCCTGTAATTTTAATTTCCGCCCGTTCTACATCTGTAAACGCAATGGTATCCCCTATTAAATAACGCCAGGCACCACTCACTGTACTAATTATTAATACGTAGTCTTGATCCAATTTAACGTCTTTCAAGGTAACGCTCGGTGCGTTTTCTACAATAGATCCGTCTGGTTTAATATAATCCGGATGGAACGGAACAAATTCGAAATACACCCCATTATTAGTTACTAACTGCATCGCCTCTGTTTCTGGTCGGCTTTGAAAAGCAATAAATCCTTCGGAAGCCAAATAGGTATCGATAACCGTAATTGGTTTTTCCAAAAGCGCATTAAAACTCTTTTCATAAGGCCCGAAAGCCACGCCTCCCGAAGTGAACACTTGTAGATTAGGCCAAACCTCATGAATATTTTTTACCTTATGGTACTTAATGACTTCTTTCATCATTAGTTCAATCCACGATGGAATGCCACTCAGTGCACCTATATCCCAACTTTTTGCACGCTTTGCAATGGTTTCAACCCGTGTTTCCCAGTCGTCAATTTTAGCAATATCTTCTCCTGGTTTGTAATACCCTTTAAACCAAAACGGAATATTACTCGCGCTAATACCACTAATTTCTCCTTCTAAATGATTGTCTTTTTCAGCTAGCTTCGTAGAACTCCCTAACATCATCACTTCTTTACTAAAAAAATCGGCAGGCAAATCGAAATTATTTAAAGCGGTAACTTGTTGTATTCCGGCATGACGAATAGCATCGACCATTGCATCGGTAACCGGAATTCGTTTACTTGAATTTCCTGTCGTTCCAGAGCTTAATGCATAATACGACGGTGTTCCTGGCCACGTCACATTCTCTTCACCATTGTGCAATTTACGCCACCACTGCTCAGATATCTCGTTGTAATCAAAATACGGAATAGTAGCTGCAAACGCTTCAGCAATCGTATCACTTTCTAAAAGGCTCTTAAATTTATAGGCTTTACCAAACTGCGTGTCTTTTGCTGTTTCTAGCAAGTGTTTTAAAACCTGTTCTTGCGCTTCAATAGGATTTACTTCGGGAGTTAATTTATCTTTTAAATTTATTGCTCCTTTAATTAAATTACCTAAAATTTCCATTGCAGATTTGTTTTCGATTCGTTTGATTAAATATAGAAATATCGCCCAACATTTCTACTTACTTTAATGTAATCTTAACAGAAAAATAGATTCCGCTCATTATTGTACGTGTTGCCCTTCAATTAAGGATTAGTAAGAAAATTTGGTTGTAATAAAGTGCTATGTCTACATTTTAACATAATACTCATTGTAAACCCTTCCGCTTAGACCAAAAAAAAGCCGCAACTATTAGTTGAAGCTTTAATCTATAAACTACCACTTGAATTATCGTGAATAATTAGGCGCTTCTTTTGTAATAGTAACATCGTGCGGGTGACTCTCGTTGATTCCAGAGGCTGTAATTTTTACAAAACGCCCGGTTTCTTTTAAGGTCTCGACATCTTTAGCACCGCAATAGCCCATACCAGCGCGTAACCCGCCAATAAATTGATGAATACTTTCATTCAACTCACCTTTATAGGCCACACGACCAACAATACCTTCTGGTACTAATTTTTTAATATCGTCTTCAACATCTTGAAAATAACGGTCTTTACTCCCTTTTTTCATAGCTTCCACAGATCCCATTCCGCGATACGATTTGTATTTTCTACCTTCAAAAATAATAGTTTCTCCTGGAGATTCTTTTGTGCCCGCTAAAAGCGATCCTAACATGACACAGTCGGCTCCTGCAGCAATAGCTTTTGGAATATCTCCAGTATAGCGAATACCACCATCGGCGATAACAGGAACGCCGCTACCTTTAATTGCCGCTGCTACTTCTAGTACAGCAGAAAACTGAGGAAAACCAACGCCTGCCACCACACGAGTTGTACAAATAGAACCGGGGCCTATTCCTACTTTAACCGCATCGGCTCCAGCGTCTACTAAATATTTAGCCGCTTCGGCAGTTGCAATATTACCGACTATAACGTCTAGTTTTGGGAATTTACTTTTAATTTCTTTTAATACGGTCACCACTCCTTTTGTATGACCGTGAGCGGTATCGATAATAATAGCATCTACACCAGCATTTACTAACGCTTCTGCGCGCTCTACGGCATCTCCTGTTACCCCAATAGCAGCGGCTACGCGCAAACGTCCAAAAGTATCTTTATTTGCAATAGGCTTTTGTGTGACTTTAGTAATATCTCTAAAGGTGATTAAGCCTTCCAGTTTATAATCGTCGTTTACGATTAATAACTTTTCAATTTTATATTCTTGAAGAATTAATTCTGCATCACTTAATGAGGTACCAACCGCTGCAGTTACTAACCTTTCTTTAGTCATCACTTCGGTAATTGGGCGCTCTTTTTTGTGTTCGAAACGTAAATCTCTATTTGTAACGATACCTTTTAAAATCCCCTTCTCATCTACAATAGGAATACCACCAATGTTATGTTCTTTCATCGCTTTATTGGCATCCTCGACAACCGCAGTTAGTGGTAAAGTTACAGGATCTAGAATCATACCGCTTTCGGCACGTTTTACTCTCCTGACTTCTTGAGCTTGCTGCTTAATAGTCATATTTTTATGTAACACACCTATCCCGCCCTCGCGAGCCATAGCAATAGCTAAAGCACTCTCGGTAACGGTATCCATCGCTGCAGAAACGATAGGAACGTTAATTGTAATATTTCTAGTAAATTTTGTTTGAATGTTGACTTCTCTTGGAAGTACTTCGGAAAAAGCAGGAACTAAAAGGACGTCGTCATACGTTAATCCTTCACCAACTATTTTATTTTCGTGTGCTGTCATTGCAATTGGAATTAATTGCGTGCAAATTTAAACTATTTATTTTATTATGTCTCTATCAAATTAAATTAATATGAAATGCTATTCATTTAACTCTTCATTTTGAGTATTATTATTAACGTCTTGTAAATGAAACACCTTTTAGTTTGTTGCTCGTTTTTCACCTTATTGTTAAAATTTTATAAAATGTTTTTCTATTTCAAAGCAAGTGCTTAGTTTTGCTAAGTAATAAAAACAATGGCACGTAAAAAACAATATATAGAAGAAGAGGTTATCGAAAAAGCAATGCATCTTTTTTGGCGTAATGGTTACGAGGCTACCTCTGTACGTATGCTTGAAAAAGAAATGGGCATAAACCAATTCTCTATCTACTCTAGTTTTAAAAACAAACAAGGAGTTTTTTTAGAAAGCATTAAATATTACAAAAAGGAAATAAATAGTATTAAAGACACGCTGAGACGCTCCAATAACGGTATCACTGGTATTAAACAGTATTTTTATAATTTTCTAGACTTCTCTACAGAAGGCACTTTATGTAAAGGCTGTTTAGTAACCAATTCTGTTAATGAAATAAAAGACGCTGCAGATCTTGAAGTTATGATTGTCTTGAAACAATTTGCTTCAGAAATTAGAGATTTGTTTGTAAGCAATTTAGAACAAGACGACCAAAGAGCAACTATCGAAATAGAAAAGCAAGCCGATTTTTTAATGAATTCTATTCTTGGACTCTCTATCGCATCAAAAGTATTTAATAAAAATCAGTTAGAAAATATAATAGAAGTTACATTCACAAATTTGTAACTTTTTTTTACAGCCTAACTAAGCGATTGCTTAGTTATAATTAGAATAAAATTAATAAAAGAAATTATGACAACTTTAAAAGTTCACAACCTTGAAACTGCTCCAGAAACTAGTAAACCATTAATAGAAATCTCTCAAAAATCTTACGGTATGATTCCTGGATTACACGGGGTTTTAGCAGGAGCTCCAAAAGCTTTAGAAGCGTACCAAACGTTACACGAATTATTTGTAAACTCATCATTTAACGAAGAAGAGTTAACCGTCGTTTGGCAAACCATTAATGTAGAGCACGCTTGCCATTATTGTGTGCCAGCACATACAGGTATTGCACAAATGATGAAAGTTGATGATGCAATTACAGAAGCTTTACGTAGCGAAACCCCTCTTGAAGACTCTAAGTTAGAGGCGTTACGTACTATGACTTTAACTATTGTTCGCAACCGAGGCCACGTTACTCCAGACGATTTAAACACTTTTTACGCTGCTGGATTCGGCGAACAACAGGTCTTAGAAATAATTTTAGGGGTCTCTCAAAAAGTAATTAGTAACTATACTAATCACATTGCAAATACGCCAGTAGACGCCGCATTCCAAAAATTTGCTTGGTCTAAAAAATAAACTCTAAAATTATAAACACAGTATAACTATTGGTAAATTTGAATGGCGCTATTTGTCAGTTTTAAATTTACCAATAATTATATAAAATATAAAAATTATGATTAAAGTATCCGTTATGTATCCGAACAGTAAAGAGGTGCAGTTTGATGCAGACTATTATAAAAACAGTCATTTACCAATGCTTATTGAAGCGCTGGGAGCGGCTTTAAAAGGAATAGAATTAGATTTAGGAGTAGCGAGTAGAATTCCAGGAGAGTTGCCGCCTTATGTGGCTATCGCCCATTTAAAATTTGATGATGTAACTGCTTTTCAAACCGCGTTTGGTCCGCACGCAGAAACCTTTGCTGCAGATGTTAAAAATTACAGTAATGTACAAGGAGAGCTTCAAATTAGTGACTTAGTACCATTTTAAAAAAGAAAAAATAAGAGTGAATTAATAAAAACAAATACCTAAAGTTTTTTCTTTGATATAAATAAACGCTTTTAACTTTATCAAAATCATAAAATACTGTAATGAAGTTTTAAAGGATAAAAGGATTTCAAAAAAACAAGAGATTACTTAAGTTAGTATGGAAATAAAAAAGATCAACATAAAAAAGATTGCGCAGTATTGTATTACAAATGTGCTTAGAACAGATACCGACAAGCCGGGATTTGTTCATCTTGACTTTGGCAATGATCTCACCTCCTATAAACTTAGGTCTATTATGGTTGCTTTAAAAGAAGAACTATCAAATTTCACTACTCAAAGATTCAATAGTAGATTAACCTATCATTGGCTAGTACGCTTTGACCAGCAAGTAAATACACCGTTCCATTTAGATAATGCTGAAGAGCAATCACTCTTGATGCTAGGATACGAGCCCAGTGAAATAAAAAGTGAGCTATACCTAGCCGATTTTTTTAAATATGCCAAAGATAGCAAGGCAGTTCCAAAAGAGTATATTAAAGAAATTACTCCAATATTTAAAGACGATGAATCATTACTTGCTTCTTATACCACCAAAGTAAACCCTTTTTATAGAGATTCTTATAGTATTGTTTTGATTAACAATAGCAACCCAAAGTCACATTCAGAAATGCTAGGCGTTTTCCATAAAGTAATAATTATGACACCCGATTTAAATAAGAGCAGAATAGTAAACTCTATGATTCTTAATATGTTACCAAAAGGCGAAGTCAATAAAAACGAACCTAATGAAGCTGAATTTTTGAACACTAATGCAATAAGCAAATAGCTTTTCAAAAAAAATATACTAAAACAGAAATTATGAAGACTAAAATTAAAATAGATGTCGTTTCAGATGTTGTTTGTCCGTGGTGCGCCATTGGTTACAAACGGTTAGAACAAGCCATTACAGAAATGGGTATTCAAGATAAAATAGAATTAGAATGGCAACCGTTTGAGTTGAATCCTAATATGCCTGCTGAAGGGCAAGATGTAGAGGAGCATATTATAGAAAAATATGGTTCTACGCCAGCACAGCAAAAAGAGTCGCAAGAACAGATGACTGGTTTAGGAGCCGAACTCGGTTTTAAATTCGATTATTTTAAAGGGATGCGTATGGCAAATACTTTTGATGCCCACGTATTATTAGAATATGCCAAAGAAAAAGGCAAGCAAACAGAACTTAAAATGCGTTTAATGAATTCATTCTTTGGAGAACGCAAAGACGTTTCAGATAAAGACGTGTTAAAACAAGCACTATTAGATGTGGGTCTAAACGCTGAAGAGGCTTTAATAAGATTAGATAATGAAGAAATGCGTGCTAATGTAAAATCTGTAGAAAGTTACTGGCAAAATTTAGGAGTGAGCTCTGTACCCACCGTTGTTTTTAATAGAAAAAGTGCTGTTAACGGCGCGCAGCCTGTAGCTGTTTACAAGCAAATATTGACCGAATTATTAGAATCTTAATATGAAAAATTTTAGCTACATTTTACTCCTTTCAATGCTACTTTTCTCTTGTAAGGATAAACCGGTGAACACGTTAGAAACGACTGCTTCTACAAGACCAATAGAGGCACCAGAGGTTATAGAGGTTGCCTCTTTTAAAGGCCAGCAAGTAACTGGTGTTTCCGTTACTAATGAAGGACGTGTTTTTGTAAATTTCCCGAGATGGAGAACAGGGGTTACTAATTCTGTTGTAGAACTTTTAAATACAGAGACACATTCTCCGTTTCCGAATAAAGAGTGGAATTCGTGGGAGGTTGGAGATAAAGTTGAAGCTAATAAATTTGTCGGCGTACAATCGGTCATTGCTTTCGAGGATCTATTATATGTTTTAGACACTAGAAGTGCGCTGTTTCAAGACGTACTAGAGGCGCCCAGAGTGTTTGTTTTCAACTTAAACACCAACGCTCTAGTAAATACACATATTTTAAACAACAATAGCTATCACCCCAACTCTTATATTAACGATTTACGAGTCGATAAAAAGAACAATAGAATTTACTTTACAGATTCTGGCAATTCTGGACTTGTAATTTTAGATTTAGAAACGGAACAGTTTACAAGAGTTTTAGACAATCATAAATCCACAAAGGCAGAACTAGAGTATCTAAGATTTGGTGAGACAAAATGGACAAACACCGTCCATTCTGATGGTATTGCTTTAGATACCAAAAATGATAAATTATACTATCACACACTTACAGGTTACAGTTTATATAGTATATCTACAGCTGCTTTGGTTTTAGATAATGCTATGGAAATTGCAAACGCCGTCACTTTTGAAGCCAAAACATCGGCCCCAGACGGAATGATTTTTGACGACAATGGCAACTTATTCTATGCCAATTTAGAACACAATAAAATTATGTACCGCAAACCAGATGGTAGCACTCATACTTTTATTGTAGGAGAAAAAGTGAGATGGGCAGATTCGTTTAGTATCTACGATAACCATTTATACTATACTAATTCTAGGATTAATGAAGTAACAGCAGGCATCTCTGCTATGAAATTTACGCTTAATAAAGTAGCTTTACCAAATAATTAATTATGAAATACACTTTAGCTTTCGATGTTTACGGCACATTAATAAATACCGATGCCGTACTAACTTCTTTAAAAGAACGAGTCGGTAATACTCTTGCTAAACCTTTTATGGACACGTGGCGAGACAAGCAATTAGAGTATTCGTTTAGACGCGGATTAATGGACAAGTACATAGATTTTTCTGTATGTACAGACAATGCACTCAATTATGCGTGTAAAAAATTCGACGTTGATTTAAGTTCCGAACAAAAAGCAGCGCTTTTAAACGACTATAAAGTGTTACCTGCTTTTAATGATGTTGCACAAGGTTTAGAGGCTCTTAAAAATGCTGGTCACCTGTTATTTGCTTTTTCTAACGGAAGTAAAGAAGCGGTAACGAAACTACTTACAACGGCTAATATTTTACATTATTTTGAGGATGTTGTTAGTGTAGAAAATGTAAAAATGTTTAAACCTAGTCCGATTGTTTATGACTATTTTTTAAAAACTGCTAAGGCAAAAAAATCTGAAAGTTGGTTAATTTCTAGTAACAATTTTGATGTTATTGGTGCTAAAATGTTTGGTATGCATTCTGCTTGGGTGCAACGCACACCAGATTCAATTTTTGATCCTTGGGGAGTAGAACCAACCACTGTAATACATAAACTAACAGATTTAGCTAAAAACTTATAATTTTTGCATTCAGAATTCATTTACACCCCCTATTCTTCACGATTTTAGCACCATTAAAATACGGTAAGCGGCATTGATAATTAGACTGCTTACAATATTCTAAAATTAAGAATCATTATATTATTGATACCACCACTGTTCTTGTCAGCGCGTTTATAAAAGTATTTCAATAAAACACGTTCTAAAACTTAACTTGTAGCGTCGCGTAATAATTTCTTGGCGATGAAGGAATAATTCCCGGGCCTGGATAACCGGTGGCACGTCTTGTAAAATAAGCGTTATCTAAGACGTTATTAATACCTGTTTCTAATTTGAAACGCTTATAACTATACGACAAAGAGACATCTAAAATATCGTAGGTAGGGATTTCCCCAATAACGCCACTAATTCCTGCGGCCTTAGAGTTTGTAGCGTCTGTAAACTGCTCTGATAAATAAGAATATTGAACATTAGCTAAAAGATTTTTATACCCGAATTTCATTCCTGTTTTAATATTGTAATCCGGTACAAATTCGACTTTATTTCCTTTAACTCCGGAAACTTTTGAAGCGGTATACTCTGAATTTATAAAGGAGGCATTTACAAAATAATTGAAGCTAAAATTAGAGTTTAACTGTAAAATCTTTTTCAAATTAAAATCGACTAAAGATTCTAAACCAAACGTTCTCGCATCTCCTACATTAC
Source organism: Bizionia gelidisalsuginis (assembly GCF_008086185.1). NCBI lineage: Bacteria > Pseudomonadati > Bacteroidota > Flavobacteriia > Flavobacteriales > Flavobacteriaceae > Bizionia > Bizionia gelidisalsuginis. The sequence continues at coordinate 21,969 of NZ_VSKN01000020.1, read as the reverse complement.
CGCGTTCACTAACCACACGGTTATCGTCTAACTTCTTTTGGATAAAACCAATCCTTCCGTTGTAAAACAAAGCAAAAGCTCCTATATCGTAAGACACAATAGTATTTAAGGCACCTCTAATTCCTAAATCGGCAGTAAAACCATCCTCGTCTGTAATATCTGGACTAATCTGAAATGCTGGGTTAGAAATATTAATATCAGAAAAAGTTACCGAGCGGTAGTTTTGAGACCAATTAGCATAGAGTTCTAATGCCGAACTTGGCTTATAGCTTAGCCCAACACCAAAGAGTATAAACGAACGCTCAAAATCTTGATTATCAGTTATCGTTTCTTCAAAAATAACATTATCTGCGCCATCTAAATTAATGTTTTTATAGACCCCATTACTTTGCGTTCGTATATATTCAAAACGGACTCCTGGCGTTATCGAAACCTTATCGTTTAAATAGAATATATTTTCTCCAAATACAGAGACGTTAAAGTTTGGTAAATCAAATTGCGATTGATTCTTATAACTTGAAAACGCGTTATTATAAAAACTAAAATCTGCACCGTAACCATCACTTCCTGCACCCTGTTGTTGTTTATTATCTGCATTATACACTTTAGCACCAATTAAGAAAGTGGCATCTTTGTCTAACACTTTATACTTACTTAACAGTCGTGTTTCAAAACCATAATTTTTAAAATCTCCTTTTATTAAATCACGTTCGTTTAAAGGATCGGCTTGATCTACGCGATTACTTCTATACCCTAAAGCATATCGCGAGGCATTCAATCCGAAAAAGTTAAACGTGAAATTGGTGTTTTCTGTAAATTGATGCGCAAATTTTAAATTATATAACAACCAATCCACCTGAAACCAGTTTCTTTCTCTGTTACTTTGATTAGGATTGGTATAAAACATAGTATCCGATAAGCCTCCCCCCTGTTGCGCTAAATACCGCATATAGGTTACTTCCCCGGTTAAAGACGTGTTCTCATTAAATTGATAGCCTAAATGCGCAAACACATTTTTAGATTCGAACTCTGAATGTGGTCTAAAACCGTCTCCTTTTTTGTAATTAAAGTAACTGTAATAACTCCACTTTTTCTTTGTGCCACTTACACTTGTAAAGTTAGTGTACAGTCCATTACTACCTACCGTATTTCTAGTAATGAGCTCGAAAGGCTTATTGGGATTTGGGGTTTTCATTTTAAAATTAATTAACCCTCCAAATTGTGTCCCGTACTGCAACGATGCCGCACCACGCACCACTTGTATTTCTTTAATTCCTTCGCTGGCTGGCGTGTAATAACTTTCTGGATATCCTAAAACGTCGGCACTAATATCGTACCCATTTTGGCGTGTGTTAAAATTGGCCGTTCTGTTAGGATCTAAACCGCGACCTCCAATATTTAACTGTAATCCAGCGTCATCGTTTTGGTAAATATTTAAGCCCACCACCTGACTAAAAATCTGTCTCGCGTTATTGCTTGCCAAATTAGCCATAGACTGTTCTACTAAAACCACTTCGGTTTTTTTACCTGCAAAAATAGAGGTGCCTTCCACGTCTTTTAATCGCGATAATTCGAACACCTTTTCTTTTCGCGCTGAGATTTCAACTTCGGAAAGTGTCACGCCCAAAGGTTTTAAACTGATGTTTATTTGCACATCATTATCTACTGAAACAAGACGCTCTTCAACTTGAAAATCGTAAGAAAAAAACACTAATTGCAATTGCGGTCTGTCGGTTTGAAACGTGTAAGACCCGTCGGCATTAGTTTCTGTTAGCTGCCCTTTTGCTTTATTATAAATCTGAACATCTGCAATACCTTCTCCCGTATCAGAATGAGTAACCGTTCCAGAAATAGTATGTTGCGCCAAAGCATAACTACTTAATAATAGGGTAATCGCTAATAATTTAAAGTCCTTTAATCTCATCGTTAAATGGTAAAATCCACGTTTTATGTTTAAATGATTCTTTTTCTTGATATAAATCGACCATTTTGTTTATAAATGGCCGACTTCTTCTTCCGTTTAAAGCCACATAGCTCTCTGCAAATACTTGTACATTTTTATGCCCTTGACTTCTAAAATGATCACCCAAATAATGCGCATACTCCAATATAAAATCGGGCTGAGCACTCATTTCTTTTTCTTGAAATGAAGAAAGGAAATCGGAGTTATTTACTATAAAAGCGTCTCCGCTTTCTCGGTCTACTATTTTAAAGGTGGTATAGCCAGATTTTTCCATAAGCATGACACGCCACGAAAACCGGTAGCCTTCTTCCGTCCAAAACAATTCGCCGGGATACAACGCATAGCGAAACGGCAAAAATAATTGAATAGCGAAAAATAAAGCCAATACAGGCAAAATAAATCGTTTAGATTTCGGGTAATTATAGTGTGCACTTACAGATACTTCTTTTGAAAACCCGAAACGTTTAAATACACGTTTTAAAAGGTCTATTATTTTAAGATGAAGTGACGCATCGAAGAAAATTAAAGTCGCCACAATCATAATAAAAGGAAACATTCCGATTGGGAATAACACGCGTGTAAATACGTGAAAAACCACGACTATTAAGAAAGCAAAACCGCGTGTTCTTTTGTACAACAACAAAAACGGAATACATATATCGTACAACATACCGCTCCAGCTCATTGTAAAATGAAACCACTCTTGTTGCATAATATTTGTGCCTAAAAAAGGCATATCGTAATTAGACGGTAGCCATATTTTTAAAGGCATTGCTTTAAACAACCAATCGGAGTTTATTTTAGCCAAACCCGCATAAAAATAAACCATTCCCAATAACAGTTTCAAACAATCGATAGTCCATTTTGGCACCATTGTAAACGACATTTTTTTAGTGTATGCATCTAAAGAGAATGAAACATTGGCAGGCAAAAAAATCATTAAAAAGCTTAATACGCTTATAAAATAGTAGTGATTTAAATACGTGGTTTTATCCATAAACTCGATATAAGTAAAACTTAAAAAGAACACACAGATAGCAAGCCTGTATTTATAGCCTAAGGCGACAAACAACGCAGAGATTCCTGCACTAATAAAAAGAAGATAGGTGTATATACCCACTGGCTGAATCCACTCCAAACCATAATAAGAAAAGTGAAATTTTGGGGCGATGTAGAGCGTGTCTATCCACCCGTGATACCAAAACCTAACAATACTATACAACATCATAATACCAAAGAGCATTCTAAATACAGCTAAAGGTGCTGCATTAGTTTGCGATTGAAAGTATGTTTTAAGTGTTGCTGTCATTTGGCCAAATTTGTACAAAAAAAAGATCCTCCAAAAACAGTTTAGAGAATCCTTTAGTATTATGTTTTATAAAGTATTAATCGCCATCATTATCTACATACCCTTGATCTAAACTAATTTGCATCGCCTGAATCATATCAACTTTTAATAAAACAACACCTACTTGCAACGCGTCGTAAACTTGCGTCATTTTGCTACTATCGTCTTGTATTTGCTGATTAAAATTAGGGTTAAGCACTTGCATTCGCGTTCGCGCTTGGTCGTACTGCGTTACAATAGACGATGAAATATCTGTTTTGTTTAAGTAGCCCAAATACGCCTTTAAACTCGGGCCAGTAACTGTAGAATTGTAAGCCTCTCCAATAAAAAATTCTTGAACCGCATTTAACGCTTCAGCTGCTAATTCTTTAGAATATATTTTAGAGTAATACCCTTCTACCTTTTCTGGCAAAGGGCTATTTGCAAACACTCCAGCTGGAATTCCAAACTTCAGAGATCGTAAACCGCGTTCGTAATAATTAATATAGTCGTTTACCGTTTCGTTAACACCACTTGTTGCTGAGTTACCCGATCTACTTATATAATCATTTCTATAACCAGAATTCCAACTTGTTACCACTGTTTGCGTTAACGTTTTCATTTTTTCTACAACATCCGACAGATACGCAGTATAATTACTTGCATTTACACTCGTAGAATATATAGCAACAATATCAGTATCTGTTGTCGCTACTCCAAATAATAAATAATCTAAAGCAGGGAAACCAACGGCAGCATTATTACCACTATTGCCTAAATCGTAAGATCCATTTGAAATATTACTCTCGATTAGAGTTACATTACTCGGATAGATATTCATTTGCTTGAAATATGCTAACTCATCCGCTTTACCAATATTAAACATTTCGGCATATTGCCATACTTTGTAAGCCGATAACCAAGCCGTTCTTAGACTAACTAAATTAGCTTGATTAGGAGTTGTTACAAACGTGTTCTTTGCTTGTACCAGCGCCTCTAACTCTATATTAACATCCTCTAAAACTGGAATGATAAAATTATCTGCCCAATGGGTAAGCATTGCTTGTCTATCAAAATTATCAGAAGCTCCTCCATTAGTATTGCTATCGTCTGAAGTACTACACCCCACGATAACCAATGCTAATACTAGTATTGAAATACCCTTTTTAATCATCCTTTTTATATTTGTTTTTAAAAAGCTTTGCAAAGATACTAAATACCTAAGTATCTCATTTATTAAAGCTTAATAAGCTTATTCTTTTTTATTACTGAATATCGAAGACGCAGAGGCATATTAAAATCTCTGCTTTTCTAGATTGTATTCTTATAAGGCCGCTTGAACCGTAAACCCAAATCGCGTTGCTATAGTTTCAGACATCGCGTTTAAAGTTGCAGGAGTAACCTCCCAAAAACCGTTACCTTCCATTAGTTGCGCCGTAAAATCATTAACCTCTGTAGCGAACACATAAGGCGTATCTGCGTTTGGTTCTCTTGTAAATTGTAAACTATAGATAAAACCGAAGCCTTCTGATAATTGGTGGAATGTTTTTGCCATATCACCAGTAGCTAATGCATTTTTACCACCTTGTAAATAATGCACGGCGCGTACTGCAGTTACTTTAGAAATATTTTCTCTAAGGATAGTAATTTGCTCATCTCTTAAATCGTAATCGTTAGCAATAATTGCTGCTCTACCTAAAGCAAAAGCCTTAAATACTGTGTTTGCAATTCCGGCAAAATCACCATCTTCATTCACTTTTCCTAAATAATTATTTAGAAATGAATCGCCATCTAAAGTTGGAAAAGCAGGGTTCGCTTCAGCCCCATATAGGTAACCAAAAGCTTCATCCCATTTATGCTCCATAGTCGTGTACATTTTTCCACTTTCCACAACTTTGTTCGTATTATTTGCTCTATTAGCACCTTCGTCTAAAACAGCATCACTTAAGTAATTATTTAATATTTGATCGGTCATTAACCCTCCAATTAACCCTTTAGCCACTGCTTGATTTAATTCTAATCCTTTACCATTTACATAGCGAATAGAACCACCACCTGCTTCTTGCTTAAATCCTGCTGTTCCCGATGTTGCTTCTACGCTCCAGTTAGGAAACACTATTGTTGCTTGCTCTGTAATCCAAGTATCAAATTCTGCTTTAATAGCGTTAGCACCTGTTGTATTTGCCGAGAAGTAATCTCTAGACGCCGCTACTTTACTCCGAATGCTTTTTCCTGATGCATTAAGGTCAGCCTCTGAAAAATCTGCATTACCTTCAACGTGTGCAAACATATTGTTCAATTCCGTTTCGGTAGTTGTGTTTATTTTCAAAGCGGAAACCAACTCGGTAGTCATTGCTATTCGTGTTGTTTGTCCGCCAAAACTTACTGTCGATTCACCGTTACGTAAAAATTCGTAAGACGTAGGCTGTACTACTCCTGGTTCCTGACTTACTGATAAAACGTTATCATTATCACTATTACAGGCTGTAAAGGCTAATGCTGCTGTTACTATTGTTACTCCTAAAACTACTCGTTTCATTTTTACTATTTTTATTTAGACTTGTTATAAATAATTATGTTTTGAGTCCACAAAAGTAAAAGGGATAGACGTACTATGCAAGTTTATTTAGAATTATTTTAAATAGTTTTTTTAAACCTTATAGTCACAGTATTAATTTGGATAGATAGCAATAGGAAATTAATGGTGATTTTTAAAGATTTTTGTTGCTTCGTTATAAGCACTTTCAAAGGACAATGCGTTTAGTTGCGAGTCGTTTTTAGTGGTTAAATAGGAAAGTAATTTCTCGGTAGGCATATTTCCGGTAAGATCATCTTTTGCCATTGGGCACCCTCCAAAACCTTGGATAGCACCGTCATATCTGCGGCAACCTGCTTTGTATGCGGCGTCAATTTTTTCGTGCCAAGTCGTTGGTGTTGTATGTAAATGTGCCCCAAATTCTATGTCGCTATATTCAGTAATTAAGTGAGAAAACAAATAGTTAATATTCTCTGGGTTCGATGTCCCTACCGTATCACTTAACGATACGATTTTAACGCCCATTTTCGATAACCTTTCCGTCCACTCCCCTACAATATTTACATTCCAGGGGTCGCCATAAGGATTCCCGAAGCCCATTGAAATATACACCACTACTTCTTTATTGTGTTTATTAGCAATATCTAAAATCTCTTGAAGTGCCACCACCGATTGTGCAATAGTTTTGTGTGTATTTCGCATTTGGAAATTCTCTGAAATAGAAAACGGATACCCTAAATAATCAATTTCTGGATGTTTACAAGCATCTTCCGCACCGCGAACATTAGCAATAATAGCTAATAATTTACTGGTCGTTTTACTTAAATCTAATTGCGATAAAACCTCTGCTGTATCTACCATTTGTGGAATGGCTTTTGGTGATACAAAACTACCAAAGTCTATGGTATCGAAACCCACGCGCAATAACGATTGGATGTATTGAACTTTTTGCGCCGTAGGAATAAATTGCTTTATACCTTGCATAGCATCACGCGGACATTCGATAACTTTTACTGGTGTTTTCATAGGGTGTCAAAGATAAAAAAGATTAGTAGTATCTAAAACGTTTTACAATGGTATTTTTTTTAGATGGAATAGATAACCTTCAACGACCAATATAAAACAGACCCCCCAAATTTTAACTGCCTAATTATAATAAGATTAAAATAGCAATTGCGACAAACACTACAATTTGTACCCATTTTAAAACGACACCAATGTGCTGATGGGTTTTTATAGCCGAGGAAATCAAGCCTGCTAAGATAGCGATGCCCGAGAAAATAATAAAGGAGGTTAGCATAAAAAGCAGACCCAAAATGTAAAATTGAGTAACGGTACTAAGACTGTCGTCGAATAAAAAACCAGGAAAAAACGCTAAAAAGAAGATAGATACTTTGGGATTGAGAACATTCATAATAACCCCTTGTTTAAACAATTGCCCGTAGGTTTTTTTAGGAACTGCCGCCTTAGACAACGCAATTTTATCTGGAGCCGTATAGACCTTATAGGCTAAGTATAATAAGTAACCAGCGCCAAAAAGCTTAATAATAAAAAACAGATTTTCATTTGCTTTTAAAATAGCAGAGACCCCAAAAGCCACTAACGTCGTGTGCAATAGACAGCCAGAAATTAAACCACACACCGTGGCAATGCCATATTTAGTACCGTGCGTAATACTTTGTAATAATACATAGATATTGTCCGGCCCCGGAGAGAATGCCAAAGCCGACGTCGCGATTATAAATGCCAAAAGAATATCGTAGTGCACGAATGTGTTTTAAGTTCGGTTAAATGGAGCGTTACCTACTACCGTCCAGATTCTAAAATAACTTTGTTAATTTTTTTTATTAAGCTTGGTCCTTCATAAATAAAACCAGTGTAGACTTGTACCAAGTCGGCACCAGCATCAATTTTTTCTAAAGCATCGTCTGCCGAGTGGATGCCGCCAACCCCAATTATAGTAAACGCCTTATTACTTTTATCGGCTAAGTATTTAATAATCTGTGTCGATTTCTCTTTAATTGGTTGTCCGCTTAAACCTCCATTTCCAATCGCTTCTAATTCAGCCTCCGGTGTTTGTAAACCAGAACGATCTACCGACGTATTACTGGCAATAACACCATCTAATTTGGTGGTAATAACCAAATCGATAATTTCATCTAGTTGCACCGTATTTAAATCTGGTGCTATTTTTAGCACTATAGGTTTCTGCACAGCGAAGGTATTATTAACGTGTTGTACAGCACCAATTAATTCTTCCAAATAATCGCGATCGTTAAGCTTGGCGTGACTTCCTACATTAGGGCAACTCACATTCAATACAAAATAATCTACATAGGGGTGCAACGCAGTAAAACACGTAACGTAATCTTGTGTATAATGTTCTGGTGCAGTATCTGTATTCTTACCAATATTCCCCCCAATTATTAGTTTCCCTTTATTTTTCTTGAGCTGAGAAATGGCCGATTCTAATCCGTCGTTATTAAAACCCATTCGGTTAATAATTCCTTTATCGGCTTGCAGCCTGAAGAGTCTTTTTGTCGGATTCCCAACTTGTGCTTTTGGTGTTACCGTACCTATTTCTATAAAGCCAAAACCGAAATTGGCAAGCTCATTATACAACACTGCATTTTTATCGAATCCTGCGGCTAATCCTACCGGATTTTTAAAGGTTAATCCTAAAACATTACGTTCTAGTTTCTTGTCTTCAATCGTATATAAACTTCTAAATAATGCTGGAAAACCAAGGATTTTAGAGCTTATTTTTATTAAAGAAAAAGTGACATGATGAATTTTCTCAGGATCGAAAAGGAAAAATAATGGGCGCAGTAAAACTTTATACATTGGTGGGTGTTTGGACAAAAATAAGCCTAAAAAAAAAGATGAACAATTCAAAAGTCAAAAAAATTAATAATCGTACTTTAGCAAATCATATTGAGCACAAATTATACACCTTAAAATTGTCATTAAAAATGATTTCTAAAGAAGATATTATTAAACGCTTTGTAAGTTACGTCACTGTAGATACAGAGTCTGATCCAGAAAGTAAGACGACACCAAGTACTGAAAAACAATGGAATTTAGCCAATGCCTTAGTCATTGAGCTGAAGGCTATTGGTATGCACGAGGTAACCATAGACGATAACGCCTATATTATGGCGACTTTACCAAGTAATGTCGACCACGAGGTGCCAACTATTGGTTTTATCTCTCACTTCGATACCTCTCCAGATTTTACGGGTGCCAATATAAATCCTCAAATCATTGACAAATACGATGGTAAAGACATCGTTTTAAATGCCGCTGAAGACATTATTTTATCTCCAGATTATTTTGAAGATTTATTGCAATATAAAGGTCAAACATTAATTACAACAGATGGAACGACACTTTTAGGTGCCGATGATAAAGCTGGAATTACTGAAATTATTTCGGCCATGGAGTATTTAATTCAACATCCAGAAATTAAGCACGGAACCATTAAAGTTGGGTTTACACCAGATGAAGAAATTGGTCGTGGTGCTCATAAATTTGACGTTAAAAAATTTGGTGCTGATTGGGCCTATACAATGGATGGTAGCCAAATTGGAGAATTAGAATACGAAAACTTTAACGCTGCGGGTGCAAAAGTACGTTTTAAAGGGAAAATTGTACACCCAGGTTATGCGAAAGGAAAATTAATAAACTCTATGTACATCGCGACAGAGTTTATTAACTCACTACCGCGTTTAGAAACTCCAGAACACACAGAAGGTTACGAAGGTTTTTTCCACCTTTATTCTATAAATGGAGAAGTGGAAGACACGGTTTTACAATATATTATCCGTGATCACGATAAAGAGCATTTTGAGGCTAGAAAAGAAGTAATGGCGAAGTTAACGGCAGAAATTAACTCGCAGTACGGACGTGAGGTCGTAACTATTGAAATTGAAGACCAATACTTCAATATGAAAGAAAAAATAGAGCCGGTAATGCATATTGTAGATCTTGCTGAAGAAGCAATGAAACAATTAGGTATTAAACCGCTTATTAAAGCTATTCGTGGTGGTACAGATGGGTCGCAGTTAAGTTATATGGGATTACCTTGTCCGAATATTTTTGCTGGAGGTCATAATTTTCACGGACGTTACGAATACGTGCCTGTAGAAAGTATGATTAGAGCTACGGAAGTGATCTGTAAAATTGCAGAACTTACGGCTCAAAAAAGTAAATAAACATTTACTGTAGTGCAGTAAAATGAGATCATAAAAAAAGCCACTCTACCTTTTTAGAGTGGCTTTTGTATTTAGCCTAATTCCTTGCGTAATTTTACTCAGCACCTAAAAACTATAGGTTAAAACACCAGCGACATTTCTTGATGTATTTCGCCGCTATACGTTTTTTTGATTAGACCTTACTATTTTCATTCGCTGCGGTTTCTTTTTGTGTGGTTTTAATGAAGGTATTTGCAAAGGCTACTGTTTCGATATTTTGGTTACAAATTGCATTTTGAATCTTAGATTGAGAATAACTGAATTAAAAGACAAAAAGCGCTATGAATAATAGTGGATTAGTCCCCACTACATAACACTTATCAAAAAGTAAAATCAGATAAAGCGTCTCTAAAAATAGATCCCACTGTGAAGAAAGACGCTCTAAATTGAGAGCTATTGAAAATAATAAACTCCAAAAAAGATTGGCAGCCGCAACGCTGTACAAAATCCGTAACTATTCCTAAAGCATTACAAACTGCTTTGAACGAAAAAAAATCCTTTTTAATAACCTTTAAAGAAGTATCTCTAAGAAAACACCCTAAGATAGGCGTGCATATTGAAACCGTTAAACGCGAGGCTACAAAACAGTCACGCTTGGAAAAATAACAGTACTTATACTTAAAGACGCAGAATTATATGATAAATATAAAACTGTTACGGGTTAAAATTATTTAAAATATAAACAAAAAAAAAGCTCCAAGTCGATACTTGAAGCTTTTTATATAGTCTGAGCGTTCTGCTCTATTTACTTTTCGGGAGCGTTAACTACCTTACTCAATTCCATAGAAATTGAAGAACGATCGAATTTTAATTTTCCTGACATCGTTTCAATAATACAGCTACGATCTTTATCGTTAAGCTCTAATATTTTTCCGTGTAGTCCACTTTTGGTAACTATTTTGTCACCTTTTTTCAATTCAGCAGCGAACTTTTTTTCTTGTTTAGAACGTTTCATCTGCGGTGCAATCATAAAGAAATACACAACAGCGAACATTGCTAAAATTGGTAAAAAACTTGTAATATCTCCCATTACTTAGCTACGGGTACAATTGCTGCAGAACCTGCTCTTTTTGGAGCGTTAGGATCTGGTTTAACAAATGCAGATATTTTAACTACTTCTCTACCTTTTTCTGTGTTTGCTGTTACTGTTACAGCTTTAGACACTTTGTTTGTTCCTTTACCGTTAAATTTAACTGTGAAGCTTCCTGTTGCTCCTGGAGCTAATGGTGCTTTACTCCAATCTTTTGGCACAGTACATCCACAGGTACTTTTAATATCTGTAATTACTAAAGGAGCAACTCCTGTATTTGTGTAATTAAAAACTGTTTCTACGTTAGTACCAGAAACAATTTCTCCAAAATCGTGCTCGCTCTTATCAAAGGATAAAACAGGAAATTTAGAAGATTCTGCATCTCTCTCTGCAGCTGCAGCTACGTTATTATCATCAATTTTTTTTGTTGCATCTTCTTTACAAGATGTAAATGCTATTAAGCACATTGCACTAAATGCTAATACTACTTTTTTCATAACTAATTTATTATTTTTAATTTAAAGATTTGTAAAAGTAACAATTATTTTAGACTACATCAACCCTCTTCCTATTTTATTTAATTTTCCTTCACTTTCGTATTCTTTAACGAGCTTGTCTAAAATTCCGTTTATAAAAATGCGACTTTTTGGTGTCGAGTATTCTTTAGAAATTTCTAAGTATTCGTTAATAGTTACTTTAGTAGGAATAGAGGGGAAATTTTGAATCTCGCAAACGCCCATTTTCAGTAATAATAAATCTATTTGTGCAATACGCTCAGAATCCCAATTGGTAGTTTTATTGTTAATTTCTGTGGTTAAGGCACTCTGATTTAGTAGAGTTTTGGTGATTAACTTAATTGCAAATTCTTTATCCTCTATATCTTTATATAATTTAGGGATAAAATGAAAAGGGCTAGAGTCTGGTTTTACTTTGCGTAATAATTTTAAAACCGTTGTATTTACCGTTGGCAAGTCGTCTAACCACGTTAATTTTTTGTCTTCTAGGTAATCGTAAAGTTTATCGTTTGGTGCTATAATATCTTTAAAGACATCTTCTATAAAGGCTTTGTCTTCTTTAAAAGAAGATGTACGCGTTTCTGTATAGTCTTTGTATAAATCGCTCTTTAATATCGCTTTAAAAATTAAATCGACATATTCCCCGTCAAGTTCCCAGTTAGAAATATTAAATTCTTCAAACTTTGCTTGTAATTGCTCATTTTCGACAAGCATTTTAAGCACTTCGTTATTAACAAACTTTCTATTCGGATTTTTTTCTTCTTTGGTTGCTAAGTGTTTGTTTTGAGATTTTATAAGATAATCTTCTGCTTTTTTCTGCACCTCTATTAATAAAGAGATATTTAATAAATACAGGTTATACATATTATCGATACTGGTCAATAAAAACCTTTTGTCTTTTCCAAAATCGTCACTTTCTGTACCATTAAATGCATATAAACCTTGCATTACTTTTACTCTTATGTGTCTTCTACTTAGCATAATTACAAAGAACTTTATCTTATTATTTTGAACGGGATTAAAAAAAGGCGAAAAGTTAATTTAACTTTCGCCTTGCAAAAATAGTGTTTTTATGAATATTACTTATTCATATTTTCTTTTTTTCTAGCATCAATTCTACCTTGAGCTATATTTAATGCTGCTTGATAAGTCGTAATATCGTGAGATTCAGCATTCGATAAAATTTCTAAAGTGGTATTGTAAATATTTTCCGTTTTACGCATTATTTCGGCTTTACCATAATTTTCTAATTCTGCGTAAACGTTGATAATACCACCTGCATTAATTAAAAAATCTGGAGCGTAAACAATACCTCTATCTTTTAATGCTTGTCCGTGGATAACTTCATTTGCCAACTGGTTGTTTGCAGCACCTGCAATAACTTTAGCTCTTATTTTCTTTACAGTATCATCGTTTAAAGTTGCGCCTAAAGCACACGGAGCATAGATATCTACATCTTCGCTATACAAATCTGATCCTCTATAAATAGTAGCACCATATTTTTTACTTACCGCTTCTAAACGTTCTTCGTTAATATCTGAAATAATAACTTTAGCGCCTTCGTTAGATAAATACTCTACTAAGGTTTCACCAACGTGACCAATACCTTGAACAAGTACTTTTTTATCTTCTAAAACGTCTGAACCAAATTTATATTTAGCCGCCGCTTTCATTCCCATAAAAACACCGTAAGCTGTAATTGGAGAAGGGTTTCCTGCTCCGCCTCTTTCTTCAGATATTCCGGTTACATAAGGTGTAACGTCGCGTACAATATCCATGTCCGCCGTTTCCATTCCTACGTCTTCCGCAGTTATATATTTTCCGCTTAATGAGTGCACATAAGCGCCAAAACTTCTCATTAATTCTGGAGTTTTTTGTGTTTTAGCATCACCAATAATTACGGCTTTACCACCACCAAGGTTTAATCCTGTAATGGCCGATTTAAAACTCATACCACGAGACAGACGTAAAACATCGTTTAATGCTTCCCATTCGTTAGCGTAATTCCACATTCTGGTTCCTCCTAAAGCAGGACCTAATACTGTATTGTGAATACCTATTATTGCTTTTAAACCCGTATCTTTGTCGTTGCAAAAAACAATTTGCTCGTGATTATCGAAAGATAATTGACCAAAAACTGGGTCTATTTTGTGTAGTTCGTTCGTGTTTACAACTTCAGCTGTCATTATAATTGTAATTTAAGTTAATAAAGGTGCTATTATTAATTGTGTGAAATAAACGTGCAAAAATAGTTTAATATTAATGGTATAACAAAAATTAGACCTTAAAAAAAGAATTATTTAAAAATACATTAACCTTTTGGTTTATCAAATGAAAGAATTACAACACCTTAACAAGTACTTTTTAAAATATAAATACCAAATCATTATAGGTATTATCATTACTATTGTGTCTAAAATATTTATTGTTTTTGTACCGCAATTAATTGGGTCGACAATAGATATTGTAAATGAGCAAACGCAAAATCCAGAGGCCGATTTAACCGTCTTTAAAAAAGAACTCCTTCACAATATTTTATTAATAGTTGGTACTGCTGTTGTTGCGGGTATTTTAACCTTTTTAATGCGCCAAACCATTATTAATGTGTCCCGATTTATTGAATTCGATTTAAAAAATGAAGTGTACCAACAGTATCAAAAATTATCACTTAATTTTTACAAAAAGAATAAAACCGGTGATTTAATGAACCGCATTAGTGAAGATGTTGGCCGAGTACGTATGTACGCCGGTCCCGCTATAATGTATAGTATAAATACCATCACCCTATTTTTGGTAGCTATCTTTTTCATGTACCAGCAAGCGCCTTTATTAACCGTTTATACCATTATGCCTTTACCTGTTTTATCGGTGCTAATTTATTTGATTAGTAAAGAAATTAATAAGCGAAGTACCGTGGTGCAACAATATTTGTCAAAATTATCGGCGTTTACTCAGGAATCATTTAGCGGTATTTCTGTAATAAAAGCGTACGGATTAGAATCTGAAACCTTTAAAAATTTTAACGAACTGTCTATCGCTAGTAAAGAAAAGCATTTAAGTTTGGTGCGTATTCAAGCCTTTTTCTTCCCAATAATGGTACTGCTCATTGGTATTAGTAACCTAATCGTTATTTATATTGGTGGGAAACAATATATCGATGGCCTAATTAGTTTAGGAACCGTTTCAGAATTTATTATTTATGTTAATATGTTAACGTGGCCAGTGGCAACGGTTGGTTGGGTAACTTCAATCGTGCAAGAAGCCGAAGCCTCGCAAAAACGTATTAACGAGTTTTTAAAACTAGAACCGGAGATTAGAAATAATGCGACGTTGCCTTCGGATATAAAAGGAACAATTGAATTTAAGAATGTTCATTTTACTTACGACGATACGAATATTAAAGCCTTACAAGGTTTAAGCTTTAAAATAAACACTGGAGAAACCCTAGCTATTATAGGTAATACCGGGTCTGGAAAATCAACTATTTTAGACTTAATTAGTCGTCTCTACGATGCTGATTCCGGTGAAATACTTATAGATGGTAAAGAAGTGTCTTCACTTAATTTAAACAGTTTACGAAACGCTATTGGTTACGTACCACAGGAAGCCTTTTTATTTAGCGACACTATAAATAACAACATTAAGTTTGGTAAAGAAGATGCCACAAACGATGAAGTTATTGAAGCCGCTAAAAACGCTCAAGTACATAAAAACATTAACGAGTTCACCAATAAATACGATACGGTTTTAGGAGAACGTGGGGTAACGTTGTCTGGCGGACAAAAACAAAGGGTGGCTATTGCGAGAGCCATTATTAAAGATCCTAAAATACTGTTGTTTGACGATTGTCTGTCGGCGGTAGATACAGAAACCGAAGAAAAAATATTAAATAATTTGAAGACTCTGTCCAAAGGAAAAACAACAATTATTGTAAGTCACCGTATTTCTTCCGCTAAAAATGCCAACCATATAATTGTGTTAGATAACGGTAAAGTGGAACAAAAAGGGACGCATAATGAACTGATTGCCACCGACGGTTACTACAAATCGCTGTACTTAAAACAACTTAACCAAAAAGAAATGCAGTAATTAGTTGTGTGATTTCATTTTTTTTTAGATTTTTGAAAGATAAGAACGTAAAACAATAACTTAAATAATATAAAGGATGCATAATAACGAAATGATGGAGAAGGAAGAGATTTATTCGAAAGTTTTAAGAGCAGGGAGGAGAACGTATTTCTTTGATGTAAGATCTACAAAGGCAGGAGATTATTATTTAACAATTACCGAAAGCAAAAAATTTACTAACGACGATGGTTCCTTTCATTATAAAAAGCATAAAATATATTTATATAAAGAAGATTTTACAGAGTTTAATTCGATTTTAAAAGAGATGACCGATTACGTCATTACTGAAAAAGGAGATGAAGTTATTAGCGAACGCCATCAAAAAGATTTCAAAAAAGAATACGACGCACCTAAAGCAGAAGAAAAAACAACTGAAGACGTAGAAGATGAATCTACAGCTACAATTGAAAGTCGTTTTACAGATATCGATTTCGACGATATTTAATTGCGAAGACCTATTACAACAGAAAAAACCGTTACTCTTTTTAAGACTAACGGTTTTTTTTGGTTTTACTAGTAACGTCTAACTCACTATACTTCCATTTGGCACCTTACTTTCAGGGTGTAGTAATAGCACTTCTTTTGCGTTTACAGCACCAACGACTAAGCAATCGCTCATAAACTTCCCTATTTGCTTGCGTTTAAAATTTACTACTGCCACAATTTGTCGCTGTAGCAAATCAGATTTCGAGTATAATTCAGTGACTTGTGCCGATGATTTTTTAATCCCCAAAACACCAAAATCTATGGTGAGTTTGTAGGCCGGTTGTCGCGCTTCGGGGAAGTCTTCCACTGCTATAATAGTCCCCACGCGTAAATCTATCTTTGTAAAATCGGTGAATGTAATTGTCGTGCTCATACTGTAAATATATTATTATTTTTAAAAGGATTGCACATTTGCAAACCCTAAAAGCAACCTAACCTTTAGGCACGGCAACGCTTTTAAAATTGTAGCTACGTAATTCTAAATTAAATAGTATTTTTACCGCAATAACTTTATTTAAGCGCTCTCTTAATTTTATTACTAATGAACTGGATTTTACTTATTATTGCTGGCCTATTCGAAGTTGCTTTTGCGACCTGCTTAGGCAAAGCAAAAACAGCAACAGGAAACGCAGCCCTATTCTGGTACACAGGCTTTTTAGTGTGCTTAATTATAAGTATGTCACTCTTGGTAAAAGTAACCCGAGAACTCCCTATTGGGACGGCTTATGCGGTTTGGACTGGTATTGGCGCCGTGGGCACAGTACTTATTGGTATTTTTGTATTTAACGAGCCCGCACACTTTTGGCGCTTACTCTTTTTAACGACGCTTATTTTATCTCTGGTTGGTTTAAAATTTGTCTCGCAATAAAACGCATGCTAACATATTTAAAATAAAACTGATCTTTTTTCATTTTTTCTACATGTTTTAGGTCTTTTATGTAAATCCTTATGTTGTATAATAGTCATAAATTTCAGTATTTACGATTTTTTACATTGCGTTGGCTTTGAATTAAACATATGTCACACTCTTAATTATGGTTTTGGTATTTGATTAAAAAGTTTATTATTATCACATAGCTAAGTTCCCACCAATATTAAATTTAAGAAACTTAATTTTAAATAATAGAACAGCCAAAATAACTCTTATAATAATTTAAAATGTACGGATGAAACACTAACCAAATATAATTAGGAAAAAAAAACGACCTGAACATTCCTTAAAAAGAAGTAAGGCAAAACTTAAATAATATGAAAAAATTAATTTTTGGTACAATGGCACTTGCAATGGAATGTTTATTTATTCTTGTGAAAAAGGAGATGATAATAACATTAATAGCGGTAAAAAAAAATGACCTCTAATATAGTCGAAGAGTTAAATAGTATTTTCGGTGATATTGAGAGTGATAATTCATCTTTTAAGCTTAATGTTCAATTAGCTAATGAAAACAACCCTTTTGATTCTGTTGGAGTTAAACATAATGAAGTACTTAGTTACCTCAATTCTCTTGAGCTGACCGAATCTACCATATGCAATTCTCTAACAGAAGCAAGCAGAGAGTTTGATACTAGAATAACATTAAATTGTCAAGAAATATTAAATGTAATTAATAATGGTACATCTAAAACATTTGATGATTTAGGTAATTATAAAGCAGATTTACTAGACGAATTGTTGAGTACTGATAAAATAAGTGAAAATGAATATTCAATAGTTAATACAACCATAGAAAATGTATATAATAATAATGATTTGAATCAGAGAATTCAATTACTAAAAGCTTCTGAGGAATACACCAAAAATTCACAAGTTTTAACTAATACTGAAAAAGGAAGGATTCAAAGAACCTTTGCAATATACCGTTATAGCACTTATTACTGGGAGGTTGAGACTAATAAATTAGCAGGTCCAGGCGCTGATTTAGCAGATGCAAGTGCAGAACATTGGCTATTAAATTCGCCTATCTCTCCTGCTCAGGATGGAGCAGATGTCTCTGTACTCTCAGGTCTAATATCTTTAATGTATTTCGTACTAGGATACTAAAATTGATTCTTAACATTACATTAAAAAAGTATAACCACGACGTCGTGGTTATACTTTTTACTTAATTAATTATTTTCCTATTTGTTAATACCTAAAAATGAAAACAATGCTAAAACACCTCCTTTTTTCACTCTTATTTATTTCAATGTCCTACAGTCAGACAGAAAACACTGTAGCCCCCAAAAACGAAAAGGGCAAAATAATCTTGTTTGGTGAGGCCCATTTTGTTAAAGAAAAATACGACGAAATGAAAGCGTTTATTTTCGAAAAGTTAGAAAACGTGGCATCAAAAGAAAAGGTTACTATCTTTTTCGAACTCCCCTCTAGTTTAAATTATGCCATAAGTAGAATTAAAGAAGACCAGGACACCACACTATTTGAGGAGTGGTTTAACCATGTTTACAAAGCAAAAGAAATGAAACCCTCCTTTTTCTGGACCGATTATAGAGCGTTTATTTTATCGTTACTGGAATACGCAGAAAAAAAGGACATCCAATTAGAACTAAAATGTATAGATGTAGAATTAGAGTTTAGAAGAACCGCTTTTATTTTATCATCTTTTAAAACGAAGTTAAACAGCAAAATGGATAGCTTAATACAGAAAGAGCATATTCCAAAGAGTTCGGAAATTAGAACCACGCTCTTAAACTATGTTAATGAGTTAGCATTAATTTCAACCGATCCTCACGAATTAGAAGTTTTAAAAACTTTACAGGTTTCTCTTTTAATTGACTGTACTATTTGTAGAAAACGCGACCGTTTTTTGTATGACCGCTTTAAAAAGTATTATGATCCAACCGATGCTATAGTATTTGGCACTTTTGGCTTAGCGCACGTAATAAACAAACCAGACTTTTCTAAAGTTAGTGAATTTTTTAAAATAGACCACAAGGTAGATACCACAAACCATAAATCGATGTCTAAATTCATGACCACAGATTTTAATGATAAAATATTTAGAGTGGGTATAATTGCATTACAACACAATTTGCGTTTGTCCGATTATCAAAAACCTGTAGATTATAGCTACATAATGAATACGGAAGAGCGTAATTACATTAAAACATTATTTAAAGATAAGGAAGTGGTGAGATTATATCCTTACGAACACAAAGTGTTAAGCAATTTAGCATCGAACCTTGATTATTTAATTGTTTACAAGAATTCTAACTATAGGTATTAGAGCTTATCTTTAATAAAAATAAACCCGAATATATATTAACATAAATAGAACAAAACCAATGAAAACTTCAACCTTACTTTTAACACTAGGCTTCATCCTTAATGTTGTAGTTCTTCAAGCACAAGAAACGAACACATCAAAATTTAATATCGTTGCTTATGGCGGTATCGGTTACACAAAAGTTATAAATGATGATGCCCCAAACTACGATTTAAATGTAAATACAGGCGATTTATTACTTAGTTACAATGCTTGGAAAACCATTGGTATAGCAACTGGTTTAGGGTATTCAGAATTAAGTGGTAACGGGTTTAACACCAACGGTAATTTTTATCAAGAGCGTACGGTTATTAAAATACCGCTGTTATTGACTTTAAATAAAGACATTACTGAACATTTAATTGTGACAGGAAATTTTGGTTTTTATGGACAAACCATTGTTAAAGATGAATTTCAGTATATAGATAGTATTGAAAAAGACGTTTATGAAGGGTTTAATTTCGGAATGCAATTAGGTTTGGGAATAGGCTATAGATTTGACGAGCGCCTTGGTTTTGGAGTTCATTTGAATTCACAATCCGATTTTAGTAGTTTTGAAACCAGCAATAACGCAACCTTTAAAAACGAACAAAAGCATAAGAACTTAACATCAATAGGGATATTTGCAACACTTAAATTGTAACGATTTCTGATAAAAATGAGGTTAATGCCTAAAAGACATCAATCGATTATAGAAAAATTTGGTGATTATATCTAAATTTAAGATCTTAATACTCCTATTATATCATAAAATTAAAAAACTCTTACTCCTACTAACATTTTTTATTCTGATTTCTGCCACTGCCAAAAAAAATAGTGACTTAGAATTAATCTGCTTTGGCAAGTGGTCTATGGAATATGTGGAATCTTCCGAGCAACAAATTCCAATCCCTGGAGATGTTGATGAGAATTGGATGATATTTCATAAAAACGGAAAACACGAAGTAATGTCTCTAGGAGAGATTCATTTCGGAAAATGGGTCTATACTAAAGACGACAGAACAATTAGGTTGTCTGAAGAAGAAAACTATATCAATCAAAAAACAGAACTAATAAACAATCAGAAACTCATTCTATCATTTACAGCAGATAGTGATTTTTTTAAAAATGGGATTAAAAAAATTACACCAATAAAAACAGAAAAATTAACTACTATAAATACAAATTACGCCTATAATTTACCGGTATACTCATTAATAAATCACCCACACGATAAGCGAAATGCTCAAATGCAATGAAATAAGCCCTCTAATCTACCCCAAAAACGAAACGCAATGAAATTTTACACATTACTTATTATAATCTTTATCACAACTATCTGTAGCGCAGAGCCCGCAGTAAAAATATACTATGAACAAATTGAAAATGGCTATATTATTTATGCAGATAACCAAGAGCTCTGCCCAATGAGTATAAAAATCGATTTCACTACTAAGAATCTCAATATAGATGGTGGTAACAATAATATTTATATTATCGATCCGATAAAAAAAAGACAGTTATTAACAAAGTTAACGGTCTCTAAAAAGGGAAAAGCTTACAAATTCTCTTATAAATACTGGTCAAATTACGGAAATCATAATAGTGATAACTATAATACCGATTTTGCATACAGCCTCCCTTTTCCAAGTTCCAATACCTTTAAAGTGTACCAAGGTTATAATGGTGATTTCTCTCATCAAAAAGAAAATGCGCTTGACTTTACAATGCCAATAGGAACGAAAATAACAGCGATAAGAGAAGGCATTGTAATTAATGTTGTTGAAAGTAACAGCAAAAACTGTGGAAAAGAAGAATGTAAAAAGTATAATAATTTTATTATAATCTATCACCCAGATGGGACCTTTGCAGAATATACTCATCTAAAACGAAGTGGCTCCATCGTAAAAATTGGAGATAAAGTAAAACAAGGAGAGTTAATTGGATATAGCGGAAATGTTGGCTGGAGTACTGGCCCGCATTTACATTTAGTTGTTTATCTTCAAAAATTAATGAAAAGAGAAACTATAAAAACTAAATTTAAAACTGGTAATGGTGAAAAATTAGAATACCTCACAGAAAAGGAAGAATATTTTCGCAATTATTAGAAATTAACTTCTAACTTATTTAATAATAAAATCTGTAATACTCTTAAAAAATCATTATTGTCCAACAAAAGAATTAAGACCGTTTCACTTTCAATTTAAAGAGTTAAAACATAACAGTAATTTATTAAAAATCAGGAGTTAATATAATCACAATGTATTTAATTCATATAAAGCCTAAAAGTAAGCTGCAAATATTGAAACCTTAAAAAAACGTATAGAATAAGGACTGGACATGCAAACAAAAAGTGCAGTATAAGTTAAGCAGCATATTTATAATTAATTTTTAAGTTATTAAATTCTTTAATTGTCAGATAATTGAGTGTTGAGTGCCTTCTCTTTTTATTATACCAAAGTTCAATATATTCAAAGATATCTCTTTCC